>CAUJKL010000671.1 GCA_963204995.1 Planctomycetota bacterium
TGGCGATGACAACTCGCTTGTCCGGGTCCACGAAGATTCGATTGCTTTGGTCGGTGCCCGTGGTTCTCAGTTCGCCAATCTGCTTTCGAGTTAGCGCCTTCTCTTCCCACGAATCGAACAACGGAAGCTGTTGAGCCAACCCGTCGATCTTGGAAAGGACTTCCGACTCAGTGCCCGCCAGCATTGAATCGAGTTCTCGACCAACAAACGTCTGGTACGAAGCACCCTTGCCGATCCGCAGCAGGGTCTCGTTTTCCAACTCGACCGGGCAGACGCTCTTCGCAGCCTCGCCCAATGACAATGCCACGGCGTCGGTTGCCTTGTTTGTCGTCGAGACGATCAGAATTCGTTCTCTTTTGTCACTCAGGGCTCGTGCGATCTGTTGGCCGGTCGTCCAAGTCTTGCCGGTTCCCGGTGGTCCCCAAAGTACGTTCCAAGAGTGCTGCCACCAGTTACGCAGATGGGTCAGGCCAACCATCGCCGTCTGCGAAACATCGGGATGAACGTCTCCCTCGGAAGCGTTCAGCCTTGCGGGAAGCTGCTCCCGGACTTCCTCAAATTCATCACCGTTGTAAATCGCATCCAGTACGGACAGGAACTCGAACGGACGCACGAAGAAGGCCCCGACTTTGGGAATTGCCTCGGGGTCATCGAGTGCCACGAACAGGCAACCGTGCTGCTCGTCCACTTCCACAATCTCGCCCGACCAGACAACTTCATCTTCGTAATCGGACTCTTCGTAGAAGCGATCCGAATAGGCGGAATCATCATCCAGCGACTTCGGACAGAATGCTTTTGCACCTTCCCATGTCCAATCGAACTCGACCGTCTTGCCGATATGAACGACGTAGACCGTTCCCCGGTCACGCTCGGCGAACACGCTGACCTTCTTGCAGTTCAACCGCTTCCAACGAGAACTGTCCCGAAACTCCTGCCGTACCGCCGTTGCTGCGTCCTTGAGTTGCTGCGTTTCTCCGTCCGGCAGTCCAAGTTCCGAAGAGAAGCGGGCGGGCTTGAAATCAGCGGTGACAGGATCGCTCAGACCATCAAGTTCATCGCCGATTTTATCCTCCATGATTCAGGCTCCCAGTACACTCGTGTGGACCGCCGACAGGCTCATGATGTGCGTACTCGCTTCCGTGCGATCTGCTTCAACAGTTGATCCATCGCCTTGTCGTCGAGTGCAGCAACGGCTTTGAACACATCCGGCCTTTCCTGAATCCGCTTGCGGATTTGCTCCGGCACTTTTTCTGCCAGCAGCAGCAGTTCGTCCTCGTCGGCGTTGAGTTCATCGGCCAGTTTGTGGATGAACTTTTCGCTGGGATAGTCGGCGAAATGCAGATTTTCGTTCTCGACCTTCGAGATGTACGTGAAGCTGACGCCCAGTTTCTCGGCGAGCGCACGCTGGGTGAGGTTTCTCCCTTGGCGTAGCTCACGGACTCGATGGCCAAATTGCATTTGCTCGGATCGCCTGTCTGATTGCCAGTGCAGTCAAATAACCGTATGCTGGTTGCACTTTTATGTCAACAAGCCAAGTCAACAAGAGGCAGCGTGGTACGGAGGTCACGTGCATGGATTGCCAGCATGTCCACAGCAGCGACTTCCGTTCCAGAACAAGGCCAACTCGTCAGCGTCCGATCACGTAACTGGATCGTCAACGATGTCGTGCCCAGCACCATCACGACTGATCGGCTGAGCGCCTCGCCGACAAGCTCGCAGAACCTTCTCTCCCTGTCGTCCATCGAAGACGACGGCCTTGGCGAGCAACTCGATGTGATCTGGGAACTGGAGCCCGGCGCACGAGTCATTGAGAAGGTCGCTCTCCCCGAACCAACCGGGTTCGATCCGCCTGATCGTCTCGACGCCTTTCTCGACGCCGTGCGCTGGGGAGCATCGTCGAGCGCCGACGTTCGCAATATCCAGTCACCGTTTCGCAGTGGCATCGACATCGAGGATTACCAGCTTGATCCGGTCGTTCGTGCCATTCAGATGCCGAGAGTCAACCTGCTGGTGGCCGATGATGTCGGCCTTGGTAAGACCATTGAAGCTGGCATGGTGGCGCTGGAGCTCATCATCCGGCATCGAGTCCGCAAGATACTCATCGTCTGCCCATCGGCGCTTCAGGTGCAGTGGCAGGAGCAGATGCGTGACAAGTTCGGGCTGGAGTTCCGCATCGTTGACAGTCACCTGATGAAACAACTCAGGCGGCAGCGTGGCATCCATGTGAATCCGTGGAGCCACTTCCCTCGACTCATTACATCCATCGACTTCCTGAAACGTGAACGTCCTCTGCGGTTGTTCAAAGAAACTCTTCCCGGCCCGAATGATTCCGTGTACCCACGGAAGTACGATCTGTTGATTCTGGATGAAAGCCACAACTGTGCTCCGTCTGGTCGTGGTCGCTACGCAACCGACTCGTTGCGAACTCAAGCGATTCAACAACTGGCACCTCACTTTGAACACAAGCTGTTCCTGACAGCGACGCCACACAATGGATACCCGGAGAGTTTCTCGGCGCTGCTGGCACTGCTCGACAATCAGCGGTTTGCAAGAGGGGCACCAATAGACCGTAAACAGCTTGAAGCCATCATGGTTCGCCGGTTGAAGTCCGAGTTGCCTCCGAATTGGGACGGTTCGCCACGTTTCCCACAGCGCTCGCTGGAGCCACTGGAAGTCGGATACACAGACGAAGAGAAAGCGATTCACTCCGCACTCCGAAAATACACAAAGCTGCGAGCGGATCGAGCAAAGGACACAACCGAATCGCTGGCCACTGAGTTTGTTTTGAAGACGTTGAAGAAGCGTTTGTTCTCCAGCCCGGCAGCGTTTGCGACCACTCTGGAACAACATGAGAAATCATTGCGGACATCGAAGCGAAAGAAGAACGCACGAAAACCAACCGTTGGCATTCTGAAGCGTGAACTCGACCGGATGGAAGAAGAGTACGCAGATGACTCCGAGTATGACGACGCCACGAACGAAGCCTTGGACACGGCGTCCCTTTTGTTTTCACCGCCGAATGAGGAAGAACTCGAACTGCTGAAATCCATGAAGCGGTGGGCAGAGGTTGCATCAGCCCGGCGTGACTCGAAAGTTGAAGAACTCGTTCGATG
>CAUJKL010000672.1 GCA_963204995.1 Planctomycetota bacterium
AGGGAAACGGGCAGTTCAGCGCGACGTTCGCGACTGGCACTCGAATCAGCGAGGAGCAGTTCCGTCAGCGAATCGGCGCCGTGACTGGCGACGTGTATCAGAACGTATTTGCTTTCGGACTGGGGGAATTGCAGGACTTCAAGAACCTCCAGGGCGACAGTATCCGCGATGCTATTTACGGCGCAGGAATCGGCAGTGGACGGCATTCCCCTCGGGAAGCTATCGAGACACTCGAAAAACAGCAAAAGAAATTGTTCGTGCCGGGAGGGTCGAATCCGGTCATGAACAGTCTGCTCAAGGCGATCGAACAACGGCGGCAGTTGATCCAGGCCCATTACAGCGACCCGCAGGAGTACTGTCGGCTGCAATCGGAACTTGACGCTGCCGACGCCGCTATCGGAGGCATCGAACAGCAACTGCGTGACTGCCGGCATCGGCAGGCGCGACTTGAAACGCTCAAGCGAGCCTGGGAAGACTGGACCACGTTGAACGAGTCCCGCGCCAGGTTGCAAAACCTGCCTCCCAGAGAGTCATTCCCGCAGGACGGTGTGCGCCGCCTGGAAACGCTGTTGAGCGAACAGCAAACCTTCCAAGGCCAGCTCTCAGAATTGCAGGATGACCATCAGAAGGCCCAAGCGGAACTTTCCACGATTTCTGTCGAGGAAGCGTTCCTCTCGCTGACCATCGAGATCAAGAACCTTGTACGCCGAGTGCAACTGTTCGAGCAACAGCGGCACGATCTTGCCAACGTCCAGACGGAACATAAGCTGGCGGCTCAGCAGCTATTGCAGAACCTGCAGGATCTCGGCGACGAATGGACCGAGGAACTCCTTGCCAGCTTCGACCTGTCGATCCCTGCTCGGGAAGAATTCGATACGGCACGCCTCGCCTGTGTGGAGGCAACGAAACGGGTCGCAAGGCAGTCGGAGAACGTAGCACGCCTCGGTGAACAGCTGCAAGAACGGCAGGAGCAAGAGCGGGCTGAAAACGCGAAACTCGAACTGCTGGCTGCCCCGGCAGCGAAGCTCGACATCGACGGGATCCGTCGCTTGCAGCGCCATCTGGCCAGCTACGAAGGGGCGGCACAAGACCTGCCCGGCGTAAAGTATGAATGCCGAGGGAACGAAGAGCGATTGCACGATACCCTTCGCGGAATCAATCCGGACTGGACTGAGGACCGCCTCAATCAATTCGACAATTCGCTGGCAGCACGGGAGGAATTGTCCACTCATCAGAAGATGCTGAACCGGCTGCATTCCGAATTCGAGAAACGGCAGCATCAGGCTAAGGCGACGCAACAGGCGATTGAAGAACATCAGGCTGTGGTTGCGCGTGATGAAGCGGAACTGATACCGCTGACACGCAACAGCAAGGCCGATGCATCGTCATTGAGGAAGCACCAAGAACGGCTGCAAGCACTGCGGTCAGATCTGATGGAACACGTGGAACTACAGGCAGATCTCGCTCGTCAGACGGAGCGTCAGCAGGATCTCGCCGCGCAGTTGTCCCGCTTGGAGCACGACATCGACGGGACAGCGTCTGGTCTGCCGCGATGGCTGGTCCCGGTCATCGCCTTGCTCGGGGTGCTGGGGCTACTCGTGATCGGGATTGCCGACGGCAATTGGGTGATGGGAATCGTCGTCCTGGTAATGTTTCTCATCGTCGCAGCGATTCTTCTGCTCATTCAGCGGAAGCCTCCAGCAACCGCACAAGAGCGACACACACGACGGTTGCAAGATCTGCAAACCGTTACCCAACGTCTCGCCGGGGTTGAACAGAGAATTCGGGAACTGAACGACAGTGAAAGCGAACTCAAGTCACGGATCGTCAAGCAACTTGACGCTGCACAAGCCAAAGTCCCCTTCAGCGGCAACACAAACGAGACACATACGATTATCAAGCAAATTGATGAACAGGAAAGAAAAGTTGATCATGAGCTGAGCCTGCTGCAACAGCGGCGTCCGATCGAGGGGCGGCTCGAAGAGAACCGCTCTAAACTCCGCCGCGCACAATCGGCGATGCAGGAGGCCACAAACGCGCAGAACGTTTTGCAGGAGGAACTCAAGCAGGCCCAGACGGACTGGCGGGCTTGGCTGTCTTCGGCAGGACTCCCGGAGACACTCACTCCTGAACTTGTGGTCGTCGATGTGCTCTCTCGACTGGATTCCGCCCGCGAACTGCTCAAATCGATCGACAAGGACCGAGAACGCGTTCGCGCCATGCAAGAGGAGATCAACGGCTATCAAGAGTCTGTACGACTCGTCGCGATGAGCAGCAACCTCGACAACATTCCTCAAGACCCCCTAGCCGCCGTGCAGTTTCTTCTCGATCAGCTCAAAGAACACGAGGACCGTGCCCGGAGTATCGAGATTGCCCGGCAGCGTCTCGCCGAAGCAGCGAACCAGACGGTTCAGGCCCAAAAACTGAACGATGAAGCCCGGCAGCGGCACGACGCCGAAGTCGCTGGACAGAGCAATGCCCGTCAGCAGTGGATTGCGCTGCTGCAGCGGCACGGTTTGCGAGAAACGCTCGCCGTCGATCATGCCGAGAAGATGTGGCAGGGAATCGCAAGTGCCCGAGCACAGCTTGCCCAGGTCGACGGTCTAAGGACCAAAGAGCACGCACTTTCCGAACTGATCGCGGAGTTCGTTGGAGAAGTCAGTACCGTGGCAAAGAAGTCCGGGCTCGCGTCACCAACTGTCGACGGGGCCGCCGCATGCATCGAGACGCTGGCCGCGCGCCTGCTCCGTGCCGAGGAGGCACGACGGTGTTTTGACGCACTACGAGAACAGATTGAACAGTCAACTCCGCGGATCAAACGACTGGAAACACAGATTGGAGACCAGCAGCTGAAGATCACCGGGTTGCTGATCGCCGCAGAGACGGAAGATGAGGAAACGTTCCGAAAGTATTCAGCCGAATATGAAGAATCTCAATCTTTGATCAAGGGAGTGCGCTCACTGGAAACGCGTCTTCGACAGCTTTGTGGAAGCGACGATGCAGCTCTGTCGAGACTTGAGATCGAACTCGAACATTCAACACCGGCAGCGTTGCAGACAGAACAGCTGGAATTGACAGAAAGGATTGGGCAACTGGAAGCGGACAGCGGTGAACGAATGGAGTACCGCGGCAAGTTGAAGTTACAACTACAGCAATTGGAGAAGTCGGAGGAGATCTCGCAGCTGCGGATGCAAGAGGAGTCCGATCTTGCGACGTTTCGGGAGCATGCGCGGGAATGGGCGATTCTCAGGATCGCTGCTCATCTCGTTGATCGCGCCCGCGAGAAATACGAACGGGAGCGTCGGCCAGCTGTACTCAAACGGGCGGAACAATACTTGGCCCGTTTAACACGTGGCAGCTATGGTGAAATCTTGGCACCCGCTGGGAGTGACCCCGGCGTTGTCGCGCCGGACAGATCCCAGAAGGAACTGCGTCAGCTCAGCCGGGGAACCGCCGAACAGCTATATTTGTCGTTACGGTTCGGGTTTGTTGAAGAGTTCGTCGCGCGTGCGGAACCGTTACCGCTAATCTTCGACGACATTCTGGTCAACTTTGATCCAGATCGCGCGCAGGCTGCGGCTGAAGCTATCGTTGACCTCTCTCGGTCGCATCAAATACTGCTGTTCACCTGCCACCCCACGACGGTCCAGCGCCTCCAGGAAATCTGCCGTGCCACCGCAGTCTTTGAATTAAAGGACGGAAAGCTAAAAGACGGCAGTCAGCACTTTGATCAAACTAAAGTTGTCGGTTCAACTGATGGCACGCCAGCTCAGGGCAGCCCGTAACTTCTCGCAGGCTAGCTTAATTGCTTTTTATTTCCGAAACCGATCCCCAATGCCTGGGAGTTGTTGGACCACAACTCCGAAGCCCCAACCTTGACCGTTGCCTTCCATCCGAGCGCATCTGCCCCACACACCGCCTGCACTTGGCAAGGCGAGTTAAACTGCGTCAGTGAAATCGATCGAAAGCAGTTAATGTGTGCGGTCATTCTGATTTGTGAGCCATTCGACGGCCCCTGTTCGGGTTTGACCAAGGTGATGCACTCGCAACTTCGCGAAGTACAAAGGACAAAACGTCATTGGTCACGAACGCAAACGGGGGAATTGACCGTGGAAATCGCGACATGAATCACTTCGCGGTCTTGGAGCGTCCCAACAATCGACGGTTTTTCAAATACGCGCCGCGTGAAGGCCGCCCGCCCATCAAAAGACGGTTACCTGGACTACAACTCGGCGAGCAGGCGATCGACGGCGGCGTCGACTTCTTCGGACGGGATGTTCTTGTAGCGAATTACTCCCTTGCCATCCAAGATGTGGATCGCGGGGCGCTCTTGGATTTGCCAGGTGGTGTGAATCGGGCCATCGATATTTCCTTCGTCCCACCAGCTACGCCAGGTGATCTGCTCTTCGAGCAGCGTCCGCTTGAGGGCCTCGCGATCTTCATCGCTGTTGATACCCAGGAGAACAAAGGGCTTGTCGGCTAGTCGTTTCACGAGCGACCGCTCGTGCGGGTAGAGTTCCCGACAAGGGCCTCACCAATGGCCCCAGAACGACAGCATGACGACCTTGCCGCGATAGTCGCTGAGCTTGAATTTGTCGCCGTGAATATCTTCGCCTTCGATCTCGGGAGCGACACGACCAACGGATAGATGACGGATGCCAAATAACGCCTTCTCAGCGATCTTGGCGAGCGTGCTGTCTTGAGCGGATACATCGGGAAACGACTTCAACATCGTCTCATAGACTTGCTCGCGTTGTTTGGCGAGTTCATCAGCGTGCAGCGACGCGAGATGCTCGCCGTACTCCTTGCCGTAGTACTGCAGCACGCGAGGCACCAAGTCGGGCGCGGCCTCGAGCTGGTCGACAACGATCGCTTCGCTATCCAACAGCAACGCGAGATAGTAACAGGCCTGAGCCCGCACCTCAGCGTGAGGGCTCATTTCTAACAGCGCACGGAGCAGTTTCTCCGCCGCCAGCGAGCGGGAGCGGGCCACGTTCCCGCAGGCCGAGCCCAGTTGCTTACTATCGAGATGATGGGCCTGCAATAACTCCAACGCCTTGGTGGTTTCGGCGCGGCCACGAACGTTCTCCACGACCCAGAGCAGCGCATCAGCAGCGGCCGGATCTTGCGGGTTCGCTTCACCCAAAGCAAGAAAACGCTTGGCAAATATCGTCGCGCCACCTTCCTTCTCGTATTCGTCGACTAATGCTTTGAACTGCTTGGCGACTGGCGATGGCGAGTCGTCGGCGATTACGGGAAAGGCTATGGCGAGCAAGCCCATGACAAGGAAGGTAGGCCGGAACAAGGCGTTGCAGTTCCGGCACGAGGCAATCGCCATGCAACTGCCGGAGCTGCGCAAAGCCTTGTTCCGGCCTACGGGTAAAATAGCCTTGTTCCGGCCTACGGGTAAAATAGCAACACTTGCGGTCATCGCCAGAACCTCCGGCAACGGGTTAATTGAAGTAGTTTTTTTCATTCGGCAAGTCGCACAAAGGGGTCGGAGAAACGAGGGTCGGTCAGCAGCGATTCGTCCGTCAGCGTCTTCAAGAACGCAACGATTGCCGACTTCTGTGTCGGCGTCATGCGAAACCCGGATGTACTCGTGGTGTCGCTGGAGTCTTCGTTGAAAGCCAATTCCAAATTCACATGCGGATGCACACCATCGCTGTAATGCTCGACGACTCGTTCCAACGTCTTGAAGCGCCCGTCATGCATATAAGGTGCCGTCAGAGCCACGTTCCGCAACGACGAAGCTCTGAATTTGCCGTCATTACTGGGCGTCAATGGATCGTTGGGCGGCAAGCCTCGCGCTCCCAACCCCTGATCCACGTAATACAGGTCGAGTCCGGTATTGAATGATTTCGGCATACTGAAGGTCGGCGGAACGTGGCAGTGCGCGCAGCCGATCTCCGTGACTCCAGCCACCCCGTCGATAAACAACGACTTGCCGAGATTCTCTTCGGCGGTAAAGTCCTTGAAGTCCGCCGAGTAGTCATCGCCTCCGGTTGCTGCGGCGGCGCGGTCGAATCGCGAATCGAACGAGGTCATCGCACGCATGAATTGAGCGACGGCCTTCGAGATTCCGTCGCGTGTCACTTGCGGTGAACCGAACGCCGCCTCGAACAAAGGCGGATAATAAGGCAGTTGTTGCAGCTTGTTCTCCAACTCGGGAAGTTCCATCCCCATTTCGACCTTGTCCTGAATCGGTATCAAGACTTGCGCTTCGAGCGTCGGCGCTCGCTCGTCCCAAAAGAAGCCGGGATGCCTGCCAAGCAGGACGGTATATCGCAGGTTCACTAAACTCATGGAGTTGCGATTCGTGTTGCCGGATTCGAAACCGAGGCTGAACTGGCGTGGATCGGAAAATGCCTTCTCCTGCGGATGGCACGAGGCACAGGCAGTCGTGCCGTTCTGGGAGAGCTGTCGATCATAGAACAGCACCCTGCCCAACGCGGCACCGGCGTCGGTGATGGGGTTGTCTTCCGGCGTGTTGTCCATGCTTTCTAGCACGGTCGCACTGATGTAACTCGGCACTTTCGCGTCAAGGTAACGATGGGGTTTGGTCGGAAGCATCGGAACGTCAAGCTGACCGAAGGCTTCACGCACTGCCGCACGCTCGTTTTTATTCAGTTCGCCGTCTTGATTACGGTCGAAGCGATATAGCAGCACGGCGCAGGTGAATGTTTCGACCTCAAGAGAATCGGCCTGTGGAGCGGGAGTATCGGCCCTCAAATCGCCGCCGATCGGCAACGCCAGCAACAGACTCGCGATCAGAGTTTTTCCGCCGAACATCACACCGAAGCCTCTCAACTCTCAATTGAATCAGGTCTCTGGGATTATAACAGAACGCCGTTCCGGTTGCAGATTGCATTGTTCTGGAAAACCTCTTTGTCGTCGCGAGAACGCCCCCGGCCACCGACCTCCGAGAATTCTGATTGGGGGTTTCAGCCTCAACGGCTACACTGTGTCCTGGTTTGAGTCCAGCGAGTGGCGTTGTTCCGCTCGCCGAACGCTTGAAATCACCGAGGACGCGCGGGGGACATTGATCTGGAGAAAAACGACGCCGCGTCCTTCGGTGCATTTCTTGGTTCTGGCTCTTTGTCTTCTTCGTGCTCGTACTC
>CAUJKL010000673.1 GCA_963204995.1 Planctomycetota bacterium
GATGCCGCTTATCGCCGCATGAAACGGACCACACTGTACGAGCTTTGGCCGCTGAAATACGAAACGCGGCGTTGGACGGTCGTGCGGTTTCGGCTTGCGCCAACGCGATTGATCGAAGGCACGTCAGCCACCGAACTGACCGACGCCGACTACGCCCAGCAAGTCATGCGTGTCAAAAGCGAACTGGCGGAATTGAAACATCGACAGACGCGGCTCAAAGAAGCTCGAGACAAAGAGATCGCAGCAGAACTCGCAAAAGTGGAAGCCGCCAAGGAAGCGGAAGAAGAATACGAACCGAAGAAGTTAACACCACGAATCGTCAGTGAATTCAACGTAACCTTGGAACGGCCCTTCCTCGTGATCGGTGACGACTCGCCGGCAATGGTTCGGCAGTGGTCACAAGGCACAATTCGCTGGGCTGTCGAGCGATTGAAACGCCAGTACTTCAGTCAGAATCCCGATCACGTCATCAACATTTGGCTGTTCAAAGACAAGGAAAGCTATCAGCAGAATACTTACGACATTTTCGGACGACATCCGCATACTCCGTTTGGCTATTATTCGCCGACGGAGAAAGCGTTGGTCATGAACATCGACACGGGTGGCGGCACGCTCGTACATGAAATTGTCCATCCGTTTATTGCCGCGAATTTTCCAGAATGCCCTTCGTGGTTCAACGAAGGACTCGGCTCACTTTACGAGCAGTGCAATACCAAGAACGGTCGCATCTGGGGACTGACCAACTGGCGATTACGCGGTCTGCACGAAGCCATCAAAGACGAGGAGTACGAAGTGCCGACCTTCGAGGAGCTTTGTAGCACGACAACTCGCGAGTTCTATAACGCCGACCCCGGCACCAACTATGCACAAGCACGTTACCTGCTGTACTACCTTCAGGAAGAAGGGCTCCTTGAAAAGTACTATCACGAATTTCATCAAGCCGCGAAGGACGATCCGACCGGCTACGAAACGCTCAAGCGAGTGGTTGGTGAAGAAGACATGGAAGCGTTTCAAAAAAAATGGACTGAATTCGTCCTCGATCTGCGGTACTAAAACGGAAGCCGCGACTTCGAGCAGCCTTTTCCCGGCTGCCAGTGTTTGCTGGCGATGCTATCGCTTGAGCCAACGCGGGAAAATTGCACTGGAGTGCGTATTGTCCTTTCGTTACTCTCTCGCCCCCGGTCTTTATCTGTCCACGCGAAACCGCCCAGGACCAGACGACCATTAAGTGCTGTCGAACTGCCCAAGGAGGGGCGTTTTGCGGAACTCGTCAATACTTCTGTTCGTTGCTTTGATCGCAGGTGGCGGCTGGTTCTTCTTGCAGAACTTCGACATCGCAGGGCTCGATAAGATCGAGGTGAAGAAGAAGGGTGCCGCCACAACCTTTCCAGTGAGTGCTGCCGGTCCCGGAGTGGCAGCGTATCAGCCGGGTGAAACGATCAAGATTGCATCGTTCAACATCCAAGTGTTCGGCCAATCCAAGCTCTCGAAACCGGCGGTGATGGAAATTTTGGCGCGGATCATCCGCCAGTTTGACGTCGTCGCAATTCAAGAGATTCGCTCGCTCGATCAAGATGTCATGCCTCGCTTTATCGAGATCATCAATGCCGCCGGACGCAATTACGATTTCCTCATCGGTCCGCGCATCGGCGACACCAGCAGCAAAGAGCAATACGCTTTCGTCTTCGATCGGCAAACCATCGAAGTAGACCGTACGTTTCTATACACGGTCAACGATC
This sequence comes from Planctomycetota bacterium, assembly GCA_963204995.1. Classification (GTDB taxonomy): domain Bacteria; phylum Planctomycetota; class Planctomycetia; order Pirellulales; family Pirellulaceae. Next base: position 1,740 of record CAUJKL010000673.1, read on the forward strand.
CCGACAATCTCCTGCACCGTGAACCGCTCGTCGGTTGGTTTCGAGCGCGGGGGCCAAACGCCGACGAAGCGTTCACTTTCACATTGGTCAACGTGCATACCGATCCCGACATCGTCGCCACGGAACTGTCGGTGATGGATGATGTCTATCGAGTCGTGCGAGACGATGGTCGCAACGAAGACGATGTGATCCTGCTGGGCGATTTCAATGCCGACAACGAGCATCTCGGCGAACTGGGGCAGGTTCCCGGCATCACATGGGCCATTGCGGGTATCCCGACCAATGTTCGGCGAACTCACCAGTACGACAATATCATCTTCCACAGCCAAGCCACACGCGAGTTCGTTGGCCGTAGCGGTGTCGTCGATTTCATGCGCGACTACAATCTGAGTACGGAGGAGGCCCTGGAAGTCTCCGACCATCTGCCCGTCTGGGCCGAGTTCAGCATCTACGAAGGTGGCACGCCAGGGTACGTTGCGTCACGGCCCGAGCGTCGCTGATTCACCGTCCCACGTCTGCCAGCCGACACCGGCAGACAAATGACTCGGTTTGCAATTTCGGTGCTCGGAAGAATGTGATGCCGCTGGGCGGGTTATTTCCCAATCGCGGTTGGATTCCCGTCTTGGCGATTTCCAAAGTTTCCGAACACCGTCGCGTCAATTTCGTAGGCGACCGTCCGCACGGAACCATCGCACAGGACGAACTGGCATCCACCGGAATGGACGCTGCCAAAATGTTGAATGTCGTCCGGTGTCATCACCTGGGCATCGGTCAGCACCAACGGCGAAAAACATCACAGCACTGCCGAAAACAAGCCGGCACGGGAACCATCGAGTTTCCGACTCCAAATGAAAACGACGCACGCAGCCAAGACACTCCAAGGAATACTTATCCTCGCGCGGCCCATCGACAATCGGTGCTAATGACCGCTAGGATCGAGTTCTTCAAACCTGCCCCAGCCCCAAACATTCCATCTAGTCCACACCGCGATGCGATTTGCACTTATCGGATGTAACGACGACTCGCTGCTCATCGCTCAGGCGATTGCGAATTCCTCGTCGCACACGGTCGCTTCGATTTATAACGCCGACGAGTATCGTACGCGACTAAGCGATCTCGCCCCCGCCGCTGTCTGGTCCGATCAATGGGAGGTCTTGTTAGTCACCGGAGAAGTCGACGCGGTCATCGTCTCGCAACACGCCGACGCGCTCGTGTTCGAAGATCAATGCCGTAAGCTCGTCCAGGCCCAAGTCCCCATCGTCGCCGCCCACCCGCTCAGCGATTCCCTGTTCACCTACGAACTGGAGATGATGCGAGAAGAAGTCGGTGGCGTGATTCTCGCCTTCGCGCCGGGATTCGGTCACCCGGCGTTTCAGAAACTCGCGGACTTGATCGACGCAGGCGAGTCGTCCGAGATTGGCGTTGCCGAGCAATTGGCGATCGAAAGGCATTTGCCAGCACGGGACCGCGCGAGTGTGCTCAACGTCCTTGCACAGGATCTCACACTGCAACGTCAATTGATCGGCCAGATCACCAGCCTCAATGCGGTCGGTGCCGAGCCGGGCGATGCCTCCCTGCCGAATCTTTCCGTGAACGTGACAGGCACAAACAAAGTCGTCGGGCGTTGGTCAGTGGGGCCCGCGACGGACGAATGCACGTCGACGATTACTTTAGTTGGATCTCGCGGTACGGCGGTGTTTACGACTTACGGCACAAGTCGTCCCTGGACACTCCGGATTGGTTCGCAACAGAGCGAATTTGGCGTGCATGATGACGCACTGACTGCGATCGAGTGGTTGCAGCAGGCGATGGCGAATCGCGATCGCGGCTCGGATTGGGAAGCGGTTTGCCACGATCTCGACGCCAAGGAGCAAGTCGAACGCAGCCTTCGCCGCAAGCGAACGATCGAGTTTCGTCGCGAAGCCCAGAACGAAGAGGGCGCGTTTAAGGGCATCATGTCAGTCGGCGGCTGCGTAGTGTTGACGCTCGCGTTGTTGCTCTTGATGGCCTTTGCAGTGGTCGAAGGATTCCGCATGCCGTTGATTGATGCGGGAGCGTTACGTGAGAGCGGCGAGGAGGTTCATCGATCACATGTGCTGCTTCGACTTTGGCCGGTCTATCCGCTAGCGGCGTTCTTGCTGCTGCAATTCCTGTTGCTCGTGGCGAAGGGGAGAAATCTGAAATCTGAAATCTGAGATCTCAGATTTGAGATCTCAGATCTCAGATTTGAGATTTGAGATTTGAGATTTGAGAGTTGAGATTTCAGATT
>CAUJKL010000674.1 GCA_963204995.1 Planctomycetota bacterium
AACAGTTGCTGCAGTACGATTGGCCCGGCAACGTCCGGGAATTGAGCAATGCTATCGAGCGTGCGATCATCCTCTCCACAGGCGATACACTGCAGGTGGAAACACCCTCTGCGCGGCGCACCCGAGCAGTGCATAACACGCTCAAGGAAAATGAAAGGGAGCAAATACTGCGCGTGATACGCGAGACTGGCTGGCGTATTCGAGGCAACGGTGGTGCCGCGGAGTTGCTCGACATCAAGCCGACGACGCTCGAAGCCCGCATGGCCAAACTGGGTATCAAGCGGCCCAACAAATCCTAACCGTCGACTTTCGCGTTATGAGGATGTGAAAAAACCGTAGGGTGCGTGAAACGCACCACAACCTGCCGCGAGTGGTGCGTTCCACGCACCGTACATGTTGTGTCACTAACGGCAAACGGTAAGCGAATGGTTTAGCGTTCACTTTGAGACTTTACGGTTTTGGCAAATGCCACGGGCTTGCCGCGTGGATCGTTACGCTTGTTGCTAAACAACGAGGGGAACAGAGACATTCCCCACTTCCGTTTTCTTTCGCGGCCACGCCGCGAAAGAAAACGGAAGTGGGGCGGGGCCGGTCGCTTGTAGCTGCGAACGTAACGATCCACGGGACAAGCCCGTGGCATTTCGTTCGACGGTAAACTCTCGAAGTTGTCGAAGAACATCCGAAATACCGTTTGGTGCTAACAGCCATCGATTTGATTTTTTCAAAGCCTCGTCCTGCGATCGCAATCGTCAGAAGAAGATTGCATGAAGTTCTCCAATATGATGGAGGAACTCCAGCGAATGGAGAGTCGCAGGCTTCATGAAAAGCTCGCACATTCCCTCGCCAAACGCTTGCCGGGATTGCGCATTCGCGTTTTTTACCGCTTGCTATCACAACCGGCACGACCGTTGCTATCACTACGACCGGTTGAATGAGGTTTTGGCGATGTCCGTCGAAAGCGTTCAACGTGTCTGCGGTTTGAGGAAGCAAATGATCCAAGCCGTACTGCGAGTGGTCGCGCCTCCAGGAAAGCGCGAGGAAATCATCGAGGTCTTTCACGGCTTGACGGGGCTCACCGAGGTGTCGAAAGGCTGTCGCGTTAGTCGGGCGTTCCGTGACGCGGATGACGACGCCGTAATCACGTACTGGGTGCAATGGGACAATCGAAGCCAACTCGAAGATCACTTTCGATCGGAGCGTTTTCGTCAGCTCTTGCCCTATATCGAGATGTCCACGGAACCGCCCGAAGTCGACGTGAGTAACTTGGAGCAAATCGGCGGGATTGAAGTGATGGTGGCGGCGATTGCACAACCGACGAACTGAAGAATACACAATTTGGTTATATGGGAGGAACAAACACATGAAATCGCTAACGCTGACGTTGATGTTCGTTGCTTGGAGTGCGGCCCTTTGCCAGGTGGCCAGCGCGGATCAAGCAACCGACGAGGCGTCGATTCGCAAGGCCGTCGAGGCGTATGTCGCCGCGTTTAATGGTGGAGACTCCGAAAAGCTTGCAGGAATGTGGTTGCCGGACGCCGTCTACACCAATCCTGTCAGCGGCGAGCAGGTGGTCGGGCGCGAGGCGATTGAACAGCAATTCGCCTCGGTTTTTGCGGCGAGCAAGGGCGCCAAGCTGGCCGCGACGACGAACTCCGTTCAATTCATCTCGCCCGGCGTGGCCGTCGAGAATGGAACGGCAAAGGTCATTCGGCCCGATCAAGAGCCCGAGGAAACTCAATACACCGCAGTTTACGTCAAGCGTGACGGGCAGTGGTTGCTGGACCGCGTGACGGAGGAAGACGTGCCGGTCGTCCAGTCGAACTACGACCATCTCAAGGATCTGGAGTGGATGATCGGCACCTGGGTTGACGGCGATGACCAGGCGAACGTCGTGACGACGTGTCAATGGACGAAGAACAGAAACTTCATCACGCGCATGTTCTCGTTGACGGTTCGCGATCGGATCGACGTTTCTGGCATGCAAATCGTGGGCTGGGATCCGGCTGCCAAGCAGATTCGCTCCTGGGTCTTTGATTCCGATGGCGGATTCGGAGAGGGCATTTGGAGCAAGAAGGGGAAAGCCTGGCATATTCAAAACACTGGGACCGCACCCGATGGTAGTTCGTCTTCCTCGGTGAACATTATTACCTATGTGGATGACAACAACTTCACTTGGCAATCGGTCAATCGGCAGGCGGGGGGCGAACTGTTGCCCAACGTGGATGAAGTTGTCGTCGTACGACAGAAGGCAACAGAGTGATCAACGTAGCTATGACGAATGACGAGGATTCTTCCTCAGATCGTGCGCGGCCTGGCGCGAACGCAGCCGCTTACAGCGTTACCATTAAAATGAACACAATTCAGTCGCCGGAGGTGGCATCATGAAAAGAATTTGTCTATCGCTAACCATCGTGAGTATGTGTCTGATGATCACGGGCGACGCCATCGGTCGCGGTGGTCGCGGCGGAGGCGGAGGCGGAGGACGAGTCGGTGGCGGAGGGTTCAGCGGCGGAGGTGGGGGAGGCTATTCGCGGCCTTCCGTGAGTCGTACCCCCTCCGTGAGTCGCCCTGCTGCTCGTCCTTCGACACCCAGCGTCTCGCGTCCCAGTGTGTCCCGTCCCAGCGTTTCCCCGCCCGCTTCTCGTCCCAGCGCGGGAACGCGTCCCAGCACAGGAGGGGGCGCGCGACCAGCTACTGGAGCTGGTGGTCGGCCCAGTGCCGGCGATTTACAGAATTTCTTGGACGTTGGTCCATCGGGCGGTGCGCGACCCGGCAACTTGCCAGCCAATCGCCCTAGCAATCTACCCGGCAACATCGCCGCTGGTGTTGCCGGTGGTGCGGTGGGCGGTGCCGCTGCCGACTTTCTACGAGACTCAGGAGCGCGGCCAGGAAATCTGCCGGCCGACCGACCAGGCGTCGGGGATCGGCCCGGTGTCGGCGATCGGCCGGGAGCTGGCGATCGACCATTGGCCGGTAATCGACCGGATCGCATTGAGAATCGTGGCGAACGTCAAGACATCCGCCACGAACGTCGTGACCAGATTCGCGACCATGTACACGATCACCCGATTCGCGACTTCTGGTCAGATCATCCGTTGTGGGGTGCCTGGGCCATCACGCGTCCATTCCGCTGGGCAGCCTGGGGAGGAATCACTGGCTGGGTCGACTACGGTTGGACCGATCCGGTCTACTACGACTACGGAGACAATGTGTATTACGAGGACGGCTCCGTTTACTACGGCGATCAGGCTGTCGCCACGGAGGAGGAGTACGCGGCCCAGGCGGAAGCCATCGCCGCCAGTGCGCCGGAAACTCCAGCGGATCAAAGCGAATGGATGACACTGGGCGTGTTTGCACTAACGCCGGATGGCCAAAAGACCGACGTTGAACCAACGCTGTTCCTGCAATTGGTAATCAGCAAGCAAGGCGTCATTTCCGGAACGCTCAACGATTCGACGACCAATACCACTCAGACCATTGAAGGTATGGTTGACAAGCAATCGCAACGCGCCGCTTGGAATGTCGTCGATAAATCGCGGCCGATTATGGAAACTGCCATCGCCAATTTAACCAAAGACACCGCCCCTGCGTTAGTTCACTTCGCCGACGGAACGACCCAGCAGTGGCTGATGGTCCGGCTGGACGATCCGCAAGGCGAACAGAAATCGCAATAGGTTGGAGCTATCGAATGAGGGCGAACATAGGAACGTCGCTGACCGCACTAGTTTTGGTCACTTTGATCGCCGGGTGCGACACTCCGGTCGCTGGACCGGAGCCGGTTCGGCCTGTACGCGCGATCAAAGTCGGCGACTTGAAAGCGATTAGCTCGCGGGAGTTTCCCGGTCGCGCTGCAGCCAAAGACGATGTAGAACTTTCGTTTCAAGTCGCCGGGCCGCTCGTTGCGTTACCCGTTGATGTCGGCACACAGGTCAAGAAGGGCGATGTGATCGCCAGCATTGATCTGCGAGATTTCGAAACCGCGCTGGCCAGCGCCCAGGGAAACCTCGCTCGCGCGAAGTCGAACCTGTTGGCGATGGAACGCGGCGCGCGGCCCGAGGAAATCGAGCAGCTGAAGGCCGCGCTGGTTCAGGCCGAGGCATCCAATACCCAAGCCGTTACGGAACACAAGCGTAACGCTGAGCTGGTCGATAGTGGAGCCGTGTCGAAGTCGGAATTTGACCTCTCGCTCGCGCGTCAGCAGCGAACTGCCGCGGAAGTGAAGAGTGCGACGGAGGCGCTGAACATCGGCATGGCCGGCGCGCGTCCCGAGGATCTGGAAGCCAAGCGTTCGGAAATTCAGGCGCTCGAAGCGGCTGTGGCGGCGGCCAATAACCAACTGGACTACGCCACCTTGACGGCGCCTTTCGATGGCGAGGTAGCAGCCCGCTATGCCAACAACTTCCAAACGGTGCAGGTCAATCAACCGATCGTCCGGTTGCTGGATGTGTCGAGAATCGAAATCACGGTGCAAGTTCCCGAGAGCCTGATCGGATTGGTTCCGCAGGTGAAGCAAGTGGACTGCAGTTTCGACGCCTTTCCGGGCCGCGAGTTCACGGGCAAAGTCACGAGGATCGGTCGAGAAGCCTCGCAAGCCACACGCACCTACCCAGTCACCGTCGAGATCCAGCAGCAGGAAGAAGCTCGCATCCTGCCGGGTATGGCGGCCGTGCTTCGCAATCATCCCATCGAAATCGAAGGCGATGCCGCCGAAGACTTGATCGTTCCGCCGAGTTCCGTGTTTACAACAGCCGAGGGACCGGAGACCTTCGTCTGGGTCGTGGATACCGGTAACAAGGTGGCTCGTCGGCCCGTGAAAACAGGCGATCTAACGCCAGTGGGACTGCGGGTCGTCGAGGGCCTCAAGGCTGGCGACATGGTTGTGACGGCCGGTGTGAACACGCTCCGTGAAGGCCAGGAAGTAAAACTGCTGTAAACTTGTCCCGCGAAGCCGTATGACGGCCCTTCCGGGCTGTCGGAACTACAGCGACGGCTTGGAAGAGCCGTCGTATCAAATAGCGAGTTGTCGATGAATTTGGCTGCGATAGCGATTGAGAAACGCGCGATTACGAATTTCGGTATTGTGCTGGTCTTGGTCGGTGGGATCTTCTGCTACTTCCAACTTGGCCAGTTGGAAGATCCCGAATTCTCGGTCAAGACAGCGGCTATCACCACGACTTATCCCGGCGCGAGCGCCGAGCAGGTGGAACTGGAAGTCACCGACCGGCTGGAAACCAAGCTGCAAGAGATGACGGAGATAAAGAACGTCTACTCGAACTCGCGCCCGGGACTGTCCATCATCAAGGTCGATATCAAAAGCAACTATTGGTCCGAGCGCCTGCCACAAGTCTGGGACGTGTTGCGAAAGAAAGTGGCCGACGTCGAACCAACACTGCCTCCGGGTGCCGGAAAGCCAAAGATTGGCGACGACTTCGGTTATGTCTTCGGATTCCTTCTGGCCGTCAGCAGCGATGGTTTCAGCTACGCGGAATTGGAAGGCCATGTCAAGGACATGCGGAAAGAGTTGAGTGTGGTCAAGGGCGTGGCCCGCGTCGACTTTTGGGGAGTTCAGGACAAGCGGATCTACGTCGAGGTCTCCTCGCCACAGCTCACCGAGTTGAATCTCACGCCCGAACAGATCATCAGCACATTGCAAAAGCAGAATCTGGTTGTGGACGCCGGCCAGGTCGATTACCAGACACAGCGACTGCGCGTCGCGCCGACCGGTGAATTCCAAACACCGGAGGAAATCGGCGATTTGGCGATCACCAGTGTCGTGAATGGACGCGAAGAGATCATTCGCATCCGTGATTTCGCCACCGTCAAGTTCGGCTACATTGATCCGCCCGGCCACATCCTTCGGCACAACGGGCGGCAAGCGATCGCCTTGGCGATTGCTCCGGCCGCCGGTGAGAACGTGGTGGAAGTGGGGAAAAGGATCGACCTGCGAATCAACGAACTGTTGGCTGATCTGCCGATTGGAATCAACGTCGAGCGCATCTCCTGGCAGTCTGACCAGGTGAGCGAGTCGATTCGCGCCTTTATGGTCAGTCTGATTGAAGCCGTGGCGATCGTGTTGGCGCTGTTGGCGATAACCATGGGCATTCGACCCGGCATTATCATTGGAATCAGCGGGTTGGTGTTTCCAATTCTTGGCACCTTCATCGTGATGGCGATTTGGGGGATCGATCTGCACCGCATCTCGCTCGGCGCGTTGATCATTGCCATGGGCATGATGGTCGACAACGCCATCGTCGTCACCGACGGCATCATGGTCCGCATCGCTTCGGGCATGGATCGAAAACAGGCGGCCATCGAAGCCGCCAACGGTCCGGCAATGCCGCTG
>CAUJKL010000675.1 GCA_963204995.1 Planctomycetota bacterium
GATCCAGGAGCCGAGAACTCTGGGAGTCAGCGGATTCTCGACAAGGCAGCGGGAGAATAAGGTGATACCAAAATCCAATTCGTGGTCGTCTTGAATTCGTGGGGTCAGCCGGTTTGACCCCACGAATTCAAGGCGACCACGAATTATGGTTCACGGTATTTTCCGCCGGATCAGGAGTTTTGAGACTCCGCCACAGCCACCCGTCGCCCACCCGCCCGGTGCCATGACTCCGTCGCCGTTGACATCCGAGCAAACGCCGTTTTCGAGGATCAGGAAGTGATTTCGCGAGCGTTGCTAGAACGTAAAAACAATGCCAGCAACCCGCCGCCGAGAATTGGCAGCAGCCAGGGGAAACGGCTATAGAACGTTGGCCCCTCGAACAACCCCACTTCGCTGACAAGAGCACCATTGACTTGCATGGGCAACCGCGATTCAACTTCACCGAGTGGGTTGATGACACACGTTTCGCCCGTCGCCGCGCATCGCAAAAAATAACGCCGACACTCGATCGCTCGCAGATGCGAGATCAAGCGATGTTGATAAAGTGTGTAAGGGCTCTCGAAGGCGGAACCGTTAATGAGCGACACGAGCAGATTGGCGTCCCCAGCCACCAACTCGCGGGCCGCCTCGGGAACCATGTCCTCGTAGCACAGCATCGCACCGATTCGCGCGCCGGTTGAGCTGACAAGTGGTTGAGCCGTAGTTCCAGGCTGAATGTGTTCGTCCATATCAAATAGTTCCGCCAGCCCAGGCACATAATCTTCACCGGGAACGTACTCGCCGAAGGGCATCAAAAATCGCTTGTTGTATCGCGAAGTGATCGTTTCGTCGCGATCGACCAGCATCGCGGTGACGTATAGTTCGTCGGGCTGTTCAGCCGCTCCAATGTAGTTCTTCCCGCCCAGCAACAGTTCACAGTTCGGCGCAGGCCAAGGTCGCAAGCCGCGTTCCGGGGCGCGAGACATCTGAAAGACGCGTTCCTCATTGGCTAAGCACTTCAATTGCAAGTCGTAGTGACCGCCAGTCGACTCTGGCCAGCACATCAAATCCACTCGAGCGGCGATACTCATCGTCTGCGCGCGAGCATTCGCGGTGCTCTCAACAAAACTCGGGTCAACTTGTACCAGACCGACTTGAATTTTCCGCGCGGTCGCACTCACGTCACTCCATGATCGCCAAGCGAACGCACTGTACAGAGAATTGCCTACAAGAAACAGAACCACCGGCGCAAACGCCAAGCGCCTCACCGTGCGCAGATGGAACACGGCCCGCGGGACGGAGGCGAATCGGTTGCCTGCGGCGAACCACCGGACAACTCCAGTCACTGCGATTTGGATGACACCAGCAAACGCAAAAGCCACCAATGTCGAGTAGCTCGCTCCGAAGATGTCGACCGCTTGAATCAACCAGGGACTGGATAGCTGGCTGAAGCCGAGTTTCCACGGGAATACGCCGGGCATCAGGTATTCGAGCGCGATCGTGGTTGTTGCCGCCGCGAGCCAGAAGTAGCGCACATCGCGGGTCAGCTTCGTGGCGAGCCAGTAGCCAAGGGCCAATCGCAGGCCGTCCCACAGGATGAGCGGCAAGGCGACGGCCAAGCCGAGTGCGTATCCCGAGGAAAGCGTATAGGCCATGGCTGCCGGTGACCAATGAAAGGCGGCCCCCAGGGCGCAACTGCCGCACAACCACAGCACCCATAGACGCGACGCCACGCCACCCTGAAGCGTCACCGCCAGCGCCGCGGCAATGCCCAACCAACCGCACCACACGTAGCCCTCGAACAGCCACGGTATCGCGTGCAACACGGTTGTAGCAACAAGCATCGAAACAGTAAACCAAACAGGCCAAGGCGTCACTCGCGCGTTGGGCGACCGCCGGTTAACGGGTGTGGTCTCGTGCTGGTCGAAGCTATCGCGAGCTGCCGGAACCAGCGGTTCGTTGTTCTCAAACGCCGACACATCGGAATGATGCTCGCTCAAACTTGTCGCAGTCGGATTCTCGGTTAGCACGGTGAAGCCTACATCGATAATAATGGCTGAATTTGACGGTCATCTAGTTGGACAGCGCACCCTTGGCTGGCGGCGAAGGGGTCGGGAGTCTTTTTCGGCCAAACCGCTATGATTATGGTTTGTCGCTTGGCCGAAAAAGACTCTCGACCCCGTAAGGCTATTCTCGATTGTCCCTCCAAGTACACACACTCGCAACTTCCAAACGTGAGTGTTCACGCGATTGCAACGCCCACTTGCGTTTCGGCCTGCTGGTTCAGTGGTCGCAAAAAAACCACTTCGCGTTACGCCAACGACCGCCCGCGAGATCGCATGGAAAGTCATTAGCGTAGCGTCGAAGTGGTTTCCAAGTTCGCCGTGATACGGAGACCTAATGTGCATCACCGATCCAAGCAATACAGGATCTCTACGGGAACGCCAAGCCGGCGGCGCCGACGATACCGGCCTTGGTGCCACCCTTGGCTACGGCTACATTGACGTCACCTAATCCGGCTCCTGCAGCATCGACTGCGATAACTCGGTGAGCACCGGCCTTCACTTTGAACGTTGCCGTATCGCCGGGGTTAACGATTTGTCCACCGGCCGCTTGAAACGCCGCTGGAGTTGCCGCTGCAAGCAGCGCAGCGGTCGGATCCACCGCGACGCCAATTGAGGCAGCGGTATCATTCTTTACCGTGATTGTGGCGTCTTTCTTCGTACCACCACCACCTGCGAAGGCAGATCCCGAGACACACAAACACACAGCCAGAACGGCAAACGTACGACGATTCATAAACATGGTGTAAATCCTTCCAAACAGTTGAAACTAAAAACGTTAACACACTTCGAACCGAGACAAATAGTTGTCACTTCACGCAGTAAGTCCTAATGCACCTCCTTTGAAAATCTGAAACATGGATACGCAACTGTCGCATCAGTTAGCGACAGCTTGGCTGGCAGCCGCCTCGCCCCCGTTCCTGGTACAGACAGCACCGAGCACTTGCTTGTCGATGGTCCGCGACAAGAACCGCACATGACCGTCCGCAAACAGACCGTGTGCGCCGCCCGGATGATAGGAGAACAAGTCTCCCGCGCCTCCGCGCCCGACGGCAATTTCATTTTGAGAAAAACAATTCAATCCGCTGGCCCAACGACCGGCTCCGTCCTGATCTCGGTCGACGGATTCCCCAACCGCCATCGTCGTGCTCAAGCCGTCCGTAATGTCCGCGAAACGGATCGGCTGGGGTTGTTCAACGGAGGTGGCGATCAATGTCCCACAGCCAAACGCATCGTGCGGACCGTTACCCGCTGGCAGTGGCAACAGCGCCGTGCCGATAATGCCGCCGAAATCTTGCTTACCGTCGAACTCGAGAAGCGACGAAGGGCAAACATAGACAGGAACGGATTGCGTTGCAGCAGCCGAATTGGCTCCCGGTGCATTCCAGGCCGCCTGCATGTCGATCTGCGAAAAAATCGTCGTTTGTTCGACGTAGGGCAGAATGCGACCGGACCAAGCTTGATACGTACCCGCGAGGCTTTCCGAGCCGGCTGGCAAAGTTCGATAAGCGTCCGCAAAGTTATGAAGCGCAATACCGATATTCTTGGCGTTGCTTGAGCACTGCATTCGGCGGGCGGACTCGCGGGCTGCTTGCACGGCGGGCAGTAGTAAACTCACCAAGATCCCGATGATGCTGATGACCACCAGCAACTCGATCATTGTAAATCCTGTTCTTCGCTTCATACCAAAATCCCATCCACTGCTGGTGCTTGCCTGACTGTTGCGCAGCCTCGAATACCCAAGAGGTTGTGCGACAACTTAGTCGAAGGCGGTCGATTCATCCGTCAAGTGTGCTAGCACGACCTCCGACACATTGCTAAGCCCGAAAGGTCGGTCGAACCGAACGAAGATTTCGGGAAAAATTTGAGCGATCCTGGATTTTCCTTAAACTTGGTGGTGAACGGTGGCAGCCGTTGGCTGCCGCTGAGGCTACGAAAAACTGGGACAGGCACCTCGCAGCGATGAGAAAGTTCTTGAGAACACACTCTTCCGTTCTGAGCCAGTCCCATTTTTTGCGGCCTTTCCGCGGCCGTCGCAGCCGCCGGCCCGACCCCCGGCGAAGAAAATCCACCGCCTCCCTCAAAGCTACTTGTAACCGCGTGGTCAGGGCGTTAGCCTGATAGCACTCGAATGGTCAGTCTCTTTAAGTTACCTATTTTGTCTCGTTTATATTTCGTGTAGATGAACGTGCTGGAGGTAAACACTAATGAAGGCCTGTCACTCAAGCCGCCGACATATCCACCGCCCCACGGATATCCAAGTTGAGTCATGGATCTCAGAGGCTCGCGTTGGTTCCACCAATGCAATGGGATCTTTGTTGGAGACGTTTCGGCAGTACCTGACGGTCATTGCCGAGCATGGTTTGAAAGACAAAATCCAAGCCAAGGTCGACCGGTCAGATATCGTGCAAGAGACTTTTCTGGAGGCGCAACGCGACTTTGCCAGCTTTGGCGGTCGGAGTCGCGAGGAGTTTGAAGCTTGGCTCCGACGTCTGTTATTGAACAACCTACTGAACGAAGCGCGGAAGTACTGCGACACGCAGAAGCGCGACTGTGAGTACGAGTTGTCGCTGGATAGCTGCGATTGCCCTCAACAGATGCAACTGGCTAGTGACGACACGTCCCCTACGCAGCGCGCCGTGCGGAGCGAGGAGGCATCCCATCTGGAGCAAGCCATGAATATCCTGCCAGAACACTATCGCGAGATCATCCTGCTTCGCAATCATCAGAGTCTGTCGTTCGTCGAAATCGGTCGGCGACTCGACCGCAGCCCGGATAACGCCCGCATGTTGTGGTCTCGCGCTTTTGAGAGTCTGGCTCGTGCCGTGGAGCAACGGCAATGATTTCCGACGAAACTCGCATTGTCCAGGACGTTCTCGATCCGTGGTTGGCTAGTTTGCTCGACTCGACGAGTGTCTCGCTCGATACGTGTGCGGGGTTTCCGGATGGCACGGCGGTCGACACCGACGAAGATCTCGTCACGCGCGCGGGGCGCGTGCTGCGTTGTGCTCGTTTGATGGACGAGGTGTGGGGGTTGGACTCGTCGCGTCCAGTGCTGGATATCCCTCGACGATCAATCATACCAGCCCCATCCGAGCGGCAGCAAATAGGTCCCTTCGAGATCCGCCACGAGTTGGGGCGTGGCAGCAGCGGTTTGGTGTTCCTCGCGTACGATCCGCGGATGCAGCGTGAAGTCGCCCTCAAAATTCCGCAACCCGGGGTTCTGGCCACGGAAGAGTTGCGTATACGCTTCGTTCGCGAGGCCCGCGCCGGGGGGCGGTTAGATCATCCCAACATCGTGCCGGTTTATGAAGTCGCAGAAGTCGGGCCGCTCTGTTGCATCGCGAGCGCCTATTGCGAGGGTTCGAACCTAGCCAGTTGGTTGCGAGATTGCCAGCAGCCTCTTGCGCCCCGATTCGCGGCACAACTGGTCCAGACGCTGGCAGGAGCCGTACACCACGCGCACAGTCGCGGGATTCTGCATCGCGACTTGAAGCCCAGCAACATCCTACTGGTTCCGACCACCCCGGCAAGTTCTTCCCCCGCAGACGGCGAGTTTGCGTTTGTGCCGAAGATTTCTGACTTTGGTCTGGCACGATTCATCCATCAAGACAGCGACCTGACGCGTACGGGAACTCCGCTTGGTACGCTCGCCTATATGTCACCGGAGCAAGCCGAAGGCCGCATCGGGGATATCGGCACGGCCAGCGATGTCTATGCTCTCGGTGTGATCTTGTATCAAGTGCTGACGAAGCAAGTGCCCTTCACCGGTAACAGTGACTTGGAGATCTTGCAGCACATTCGCGATGCGGAACCGGTGGCTCCCGCGAAACGCCAGCCACACATTCCAGGCGATTTGAATGCGATTTGCCTGAAGTGTCTCAACAAACGGCCTGGCGACCGTTATGCCTCGGCGGCGGATCTGCGTGCTGATCTCGAGAACTTTCTCACGGGTCGTCCGGTCGCGGCGAGAGGACGGTCGGCTGCCGATCGTTGCTTCCGTGCGGCTCGTCGCAGACCGGCACTAACGGCTTTGCTGGTCGTCGTTGTCGTGGCCTGTGCTTGGACTGCGATCAGTCACATTGTCCACTCGCGAAACTTGACTCACGTCTTGCGTGAAGTTGAGTCTCAAAGATTTCAGGCGAAAGATGCCCTGGCGAGTGAGGTCGCCGAGCGGCAACGAGTCGAGCAGCAACGGCGGCGCGCGGAGGCGAGCGAGTTGTGGGCGCGGCAACTCGAATATGCCGCTAACATGCGAGTCGCCTACGACGCCTGGCAAGAGAAGGATCTCGCCATGGTGCTCGACCGGTTGGCGGCACAGGTTCCAGGCGACGGACAACCGGATCTGCGCGGCTTCGAATGGAATTACCTGAATCGTGCCTGTCGGCAAGTGCCCCAACTACAATTCACTTCCTTTACTGGCTTGGCGAACGCGCGGTCACCAAATCGCCGCTGGTTCGCCAGCGGTGGCCATGCGGGCGAGATTGCCATTTGGGATTTGGAGCAACGGAAGCTCATGCAGGTGTGCCGCGACGCTCAGGGTACGATTCACAGTCTCGCCTTTTCGCCAGACGGCCAGTCGCTCGCCGTGGGCGACGCGGACACCGTGGCGGTGTGGCGGACCACCTCGGATTGGCGAACCGCTACAACGACACTGGCTTGGCGGGCTTCAGCAACGGTGGCATCGACGCTTCTATTTACGCAAACCGGCGACACGCTGGTGGCCGCCTTGGACAGCGATGACAAGATCGGCTTTTGGGACGCTCGCACCGGAGTGTCGCAGCGTTATTTGGATGGCGATTGCGGCGGTTTGGCCGCGCTCTCGCCAGACGGATCGCTGCTGGCGACAGACGACGATAGCGGCCGAATTCATGTCTGGGAATTGCCGAATGCGAATTCCCTGTTTGTGACCGAGAGGGCTGCTGATGGCCGGAGCTGTTTGGTCTTCGCACCCGATGGCCAGGCATTGCTCTCCGCGAATTTTGACGGCACGATTCAGGCGTGGCATCTGCCCACACGGTTGCCGCTGGGCGTTCTCTATCGATCGCCGCTTCCGGAGCAGTCGATCCGCTCGATCGAAATCACGCCGGATGGTCTCCAGATCGTGGCCGCGATATCCGACTCTCGATGAAACTCGCCGTTTCATCATCCAGTTAATTGTCGTATCGGCCGGAACGCGTTCGCTGGGGCGAAGACTCCGCCACAGCCACCCGCCCCGTTGTTCTTGCGATCATCATCTAACAGCGCGGTGGCCGCATTGGATTTGCGGAAGTTATTTCGCGCGCGTTGCTACGCCTGCCAATGTTCAAAAATATCGTCCAACGCTTCGTCGAGCTCCTTGGGCTGGGCCGCTTCCTTACGAGCCTGTTGATCGACCGCGATACTGGCGATCGCCTCGTCGATCGTGGCGGTGGCATACTCGAACGCCGTCGTCGGCAGGTCAATCGTGGCTGGCAATCGACGATGCAGCTTCGCAGGTTGATCGAGCAACGATGCGACTCGTTCTGCGGCACCCGTCAACCAGTTGCCCACGCGTTGAAAGCTCGTCGCCACTCTATCTGCCAGGGCAACGACTGCAAGCGAAGATCCTTCGCCTTCGCCCTCGGAACCACTAGTGTTCAAGTAGTTAATTACGATCAGAACGTCGTTGGGTGCCATGAACCCGTCACCATTTACATCGAGGAAGACGGTCGGCGGCGCGTACTCCGAACCCGCTGGCAGCATCGCCGCAAGATTGCCCGACCCATGCCGATTCAAGGCATTGATAGTCAACAACGCGTCCAACGGAGAAACCGTGCCATCGTTGTTTACGTCATAGTGGTTGGCCGAGTTCTGATAGCCAACGACATTCGTGCCGCCTCCGCCACCGCCCGTCGTCAATGCCACTGGCGGATCGAAGTTGCCAAACACTGGTTGCTCCGACTTATCGCCAAACTCGAACGAGATGTCGTTACCGAGCGGCGTGGGAGCGAAAGGCTGAAAGATTGCCGACGGGGCGGCACCAGGTCGATCCGAGATCAGGAACCGCCACTCGGCAGGCTGTGGCTGCTGTTGATTGGCCGAAGAGGACACCGCCGAGAAGACACCAATGTCCGTGATGCCGTCCAGATTGAAATCACCCGCGAGCGGACGCTCCGTATTGCCGGGCAGTCCAAAATCCACCGTATCGTCTCGCGTACCATCGCGGTTGAGATCGAAGTGGAATCGATTGTGCTGGGCATCAAAAATCGCCAAGTCGTCGGCTCCATCACCGTTGAAATCTCCCACAATCGGAAACAAGATCAGGCTGGGCGCGGCGGACAGGCTGGCGAACTCCGGATAGGAAGCGGCGTTGATCAACACCACGGTATCAGCCCCATCTAGCTCATTGTTCCCATTCGTGTCCAAGATCCAACGAATCTTGGCTGGATTGCTCGTATCGAATAATCCAATTTCGTCTCCGGAATGAGCTGCGTTGAAGTTTCCGGCCACGGGCTTGCCGGGAACCTGGAACTGGGCAGTCGGAACGGAGACAAAGTCCGCTGCTCCGTCATGATCGAAGTCCAGCAGGAAGCGGAACTGCGGGTTGGTCTGGCCCGGTTGAGTCGCTGGTGTCTGGCCGTAGACACCGATCTTGTCGAAGCCCGAGGCGTTCATCGGCATCGTGGCGGTGTTGAAGTTGCCGGTGAAGTATTCGTCGGTACTCGTGCCAATGTGATAGATGAAGTCGCGATTCGCGGCATCGCTGTTGTCGGAGTCGAACACGCCGTTGCTGTTCGCATCCACCTGCACGGCTCCCGCGGTAGCGGTGCCGATTTCAGGACGGCTGTCCACCGTGAAGCGAGCCGAGAACGAGGTGCCTGGGACGCCATCGCCGCTGGGGAACTGCGGGGTGCCTTGCGGCTGTGTGGCGTTCGACTCGCCGTCCAGTCGGTTGCCCGCCGAATCGCGGATCGCGTCGCTGACGGTCAGCGTGAAGCGATCGTCCGGCAGAGGCTGTGCAAAGGTGAGCTTGATGGTGCCCGTCGCCGATTGGCCATTGGCCGCCGCGACCGGTGTGAAAGTGATCGACGCGATCGCGATCGCGCCGCTGTTGTCGCCAACCAGCGAGTAGTGGCCGGCGTTGGCTACCAGTCCGCTATCGAACGCGGCGTACAGGAAGTTCGGATCAACATTGCTGCGTGCCGCGAAGTCTTCGACACTCAACACCAAAGACCGCACCGCCGGAGTCGGCCCGTCCATTGGATCTGGATTGAACAGCTTGAAAGCATTTCCCCGCGTGTTGATGTCGACGGCGGTAATCCGCGGTCCTCGTGTGTCGACAAAGATGTTCAACGATTTCGCAGCCGTAACGGTGCCGGCGGGATCTTCGGCGGTCACCAGCACGCGGCGGACACCATCTTGGGCCTGGAAGTACTGCGGATCGTTCAAGTCAACCGTCGAAGTCAGCTTCCACAGGCCAATCGGGTTCTGGCTGGTGCCGTCAGGCGTGGCAGTTGTTGTCCCGATCAGGAGATCGCCCGCATCAACCGCCCCGTCGCTGTTCCGATCGACGTACACGCGAACAATCGCGTTCGCTTCCGCCTGTCCGAAGAAGCTGGGAGTCGTGTCGCTGGTCACACGATCGCGGAACGAAGCCGCTACACCGACCACACCCGTATCGCCATCGCTCGGATCGAGTCCGTCGTCCGCGATGGCTGGATCGCCGAACGAGACGTTCGGCGCGGAAGTATCGACCAGGATTTCGAGCGACTGGCTGCGCGGCCCGAACCCGGCTAGTTGCGGAGTCGCCGGGTCGATCATCTGCACGCGTGCCGAGATGAAGTGTGTTCCTTGCGACAGCGCTGTTGGGAACGTGAACGTGTACAGTCCGTCCGTCGCGGTCGCTGTGGCAAAGCCGACCGGCGTTTGCGGTGCCGTGGCGGCTTGGCTGGGCGTTGGACCTTCATCGAAGATCGCAATGCGGTAACCGGCTTGTGCCGCCGTTTGGAACGGGATGGAGATGACTTGGTCGAACGGTGTCGTGGCGGCATCGTTGCCGGGAACATCGAAGCGGAACGTGCCGTCGTCAAGCCGCAAGAAGATCGTCGGCGTCGTAGTGTTCGTGATGTTGTCCAACTGGGATTGACCGGTATCGCTATTGTTGCCGACCGGCGTATCCTGCAACTCGATATCGAACGGCGTGGGCGGAGCAAGATTGATCACGGTCAGGCCATAACTGTTGACAGCCGCCGCCGTGTGACCGAAGACCTTCAAATAGTAAGTCTGACCCGCGACCGCCGGAATGCGGATCCGCTCGTTCTCGCCAAACGCGTCGCCATCGGTGTCCAGTTCGTTCGGGCCGTCGTTGGTGCCGAACACACCATTACCGGCGATCAACGTCCCGTCGACGTCATACAACTCGATATCCAAGTTACCGTTGCCGGGTAAGCCGGGCCGCTGGCCGATCGCGGCGATTTCCTCGAAGACCGCGTGGATGTCCAGCGTGCCGGTGGTCACGGCATCGATGCGATACCAATCCGCGTCGCCGGGCAGATTTGCGGTGCCGCCGAATGGATCGGCAGCGCCCGCCGGGTCGATTGTCGGATCGACGTTGACCGTCTGGTTCGCACCGAGCAGCGTCGCCGTGAAGCGGTCGTCGTTCGACTCGAACGGATCGTGCTTCAAGACGATCAACCGAGCGCCGTTGCCGGTCCCGGCGTTGAGTGCCGCGCCGTTCTTATCCAGGATCTGCACGCGTTCGATGCCAGAGAAAACCGTTTGGAACGGTTCGACATTACCGGGCCCAACAGTGATCTGGCCTTCGCTGTCTCCGTCGCCCTTGCGGTACAAGACAAGATCGGGATCGCCGTCGTCCACGACAACCAGCCGGTCGCCCGACGAAGTGTTGGCTCCTCCATCGACCGTCACGCGCAAACTCAATCCTGCGGCATTGAACAGACTGTCCGCCGTCGTCACGCGAATCGTGTCCGAGCCAGCCAACGCATCGACGCGAACATGCTCGACGCTGCCACTGATCAGCGTGTCCGTCTCTTGATTGAGATTGACCGTATACGCCAACTCGGTGTCGCTCGTCTGCTGCACGTCAATCACGTCGTTCGCCGATGTGCCGCTGACGAGGATCGTGTCGAAGTCTGCGCCGCCGTCGATGGTGTCGTTGCCAGTTCCGCCGACGAGCAGGTCATCGCCAGTTCCGCCCTCCAGCCGGTCATTGCCGCCCAGACCAAACAGTTGATCGTCGCCTTCGCCGCCTTGCAGCAGCTGACTCGATGCATCGCCTGTGAGAATGTCATTGCCGGCTCCGCCGCGCAGATTGCCGAAGCCAGTGATCCGATCGTTGCCCGCGCCTCCATCGATCACGACGTCTTTGACATCGAAGAAACCGCTCAAATCCGCAATGTCGATGATGTCGTCGCCACCGTTGCCGTTGAACGTCAACGAGTCTTCCTGAGAAGCCGCACCCGCGATGTTGATGTCATACGCGAGGCCAGCCACGTTGATCGAAGCGCCACCGGTGATCGACACCGTGTCGCTCGTTGATCGCCCATGCAGTGTCACCGAATCCGACTCGCGATCGTTTGGCCCCAGGCCGAGATTGAGGACTTTCACGTCGGTTCGCGAGAGATCGTTGACTACAAAAGTATCCGCGCCTCCCAGATTCGCCACGGGTGTACCGAATCCTGTCGAAACGTTGAGATCGACCTGTTCGATGCCAGCCGCGTCGACGCCCTCGGTCGTACCGCCGGAAGTCCGATCGAGTTGCAATCGCGTACCGCGCGCCGAAAGCGTGAAGACATCTGGAACGCTACCGCCTGTGAATCGAAGAATGTCTTGGCCCTCTTCGCCTTCGACGATATCGCTGCCGTCGCCCGGATTCCAAACAATCAAGTCGCTGCCTGCGCCACCAAAGATGCGATCGGCACCGATCCCACCAACGATCACATCGTTGCCGTCACTGCCTAGCAACAGATCCGCGCCGCCCACGCCGAATATCTGATCGTCACCCGCACCGCCGTCGATCGTATCGATGCCGGAGCTGCCAGTGAGGACGTCGTCACCCAAACCGCCGTAGATCGTGTACGTGCCGCCGCTGCCGCTTACGTTTACGACATCATTGCCGTCGCCCGCATCAATGATCTTCGGCAGCGTGCTGGTCAGTTGATCGAGTGTGACCGTGTCCGCGCCGCCGAGCGTGAACAGGTCCACGCGATCCAGGTTCGACCCGAGCGTGACACTGCCGCCGTTGATCGTGATCGCGGTCGCCGAATCGGTCACCGTGTTGTCGCTGTTGTCGCCTCGAATCTCCAGCACGTCGAAGCCGCTGCCGCCAGCCACCGTGAAGGCAGTGTCGGTCAATCCGCGATACGTCACTTGGACGCCCGAGGAAGTGAAGCGACCGGCACCCGCGGCCATGGGAGAGACCTGAATCAGATCATCGCCGCTCGTGCCTGTCGCGTTCAGCACTTCGTCGCCGCTGCCAACTACCGTCACGCGCGCCAGAATGCTTGTCGCGCCCACTTCGTTGATCTCGATCGTGTCGACGCCACCGTCGTCATTGATCGTCAGAGCTTCCACACCGGTCAGCTGGATCGTACCGCCAACGATCCCGGTTACCGTTGCCGCCGCCAGATCGAGTACGGTGTTCACCATCGTGCGCCCGGTGACTGTCACCGTGTCGCCCGTTGGATCGCCGTCGCCACCTTGGATTCGAATGCCACCCGCAAACAAAGCACTTGGCGCGACTTGGACGGAGTCGTTTCCAGCGAGCAGTTGCAGTGTGAGCGCACTCAAGTCCGCCGCGTTCACGAGCACGTGACCCGCACGCTGTACGTCGCCCGTGCCGCTGACGCTGAACACGTCGTCACCCAAACCGCCGTAGATCGTGTACGTGCCGCCGCTGCCGCTTACGTTTACGACATCATTGCCGTCGCCCG
>CAUJKL010000676.1 GCA_963204995.1 Planctomycetota bacterium
AGGCTGCAACGCGTTACATCCTACTCAGCTGTTGGCTTATGGCCCGATCGAGAGTTACAATTGCTTGTCGGTTCGAGGTGAGCAGACGAACGACGAGCAGGAGCACCCAATGACGAAGACATTTCACGGCACAGTTCACGGGCAATCTATACAAATCGAAGAAACTCTCGACATCGCCGATGGCGAGGAAGTCGTAGTGATTGTCCGGCGGACCAAAACGCTGCCAGCAAGTGGCGACGGCATTCGGCGGTCTGCCGGAGCGGCGGCGAGTATGCCGGGATTCGATGACGTGTTTGCCCAAATTGAACTAGAGCGAAAGGCGGCACGGTATCGGGAGCCTGGCGAGTGAGTTTCCTTCTGGACACCAACATTTGCTCCGCTCACATGCTTCGTCCAGGAGGTGTGGCTCACCGGTTCATTCAGTACGGCGGGCGACTCAATAACATCTCGTCAATTGTGCTGGGCGAACTTTACGCTGGGGCCTATATGATGGGCAATCCAACGAGCTTGCTTGCTCTGATCGCAGACCTGCTGCAAGATGTGAAAGTTCTGCCGTTCGACGACGACTGTGCTCTTGAGTTCGGAAAGTTGAGAGGGGAGCTGCATGGGCGTGGGATTAAGGTTAGTCCGCTCGACTTGCAAATCGCGGCAGTCGCCAACGTCCATGCCTTGACGCTCGTGACGAACAACATCAAAGACTTTCAACACATTCCTGGGCTGCAGTTGGAAGACTGGCTAACGCCTTAGATACCCCTTGGTGTCCTCTTATCAGATCGCAGAGGCCGGTGACCCTCTGTCTTGTCCGTCTCGATCTGCTCGACACTGTTCCACGAGTCCAGTAGAAAAACGCTTTGTGTCCGATCGCGACGATTGAGCAACGACAACTCTTCCAGCTACAATCGGGCCGGCTTGCCAATTGACGACCTCCGCATCGAACCGAACAGATCTGTCCCGAGAGAAACGCTATGACCATTTCAAGCCGCCTCTTATCACTGGCGAAACCACTGCTGCTGCTCACGTTGGCAACCGGCCTGCTAGTCGCGGATCTCGCGGCGGGTGCCGCGCCGAAACGCAATGTCTTGATCATCACGGTGGACGACATGAGCGCCGATTCGCTCGGCGTGTTTGGCTGTCAGCTGCCTGACACGTCGCCGACCATTGATGCTTTGGCCAAGCAAGGGATGCGATTTAACCGGGCGCACGTGGTCGTCGGGAATTGCTTCCCTTCGCGCAACGTGATGTGGTCCGGGTTGTATCCGCACAACACGGGCGTCGAAGGGTTTTATCAGGTGCCCGATGCCAAGCATCTACATCTGGCCGATCTGATGCAGCGGGCGGGCTACTACACAGGCATCCTGCACAAGGTTTCGCATTCGACGCCTTACTATCCGTATCCGTCATGGGATGTGGACTTGACCAGCGACCCCGACGGTCGAAAGCGCGACGTGAAGGCGGCGAAGACGTACAGTGACGGCGCGGCACAGGGCATTCAGGCGGCGCGCGATGCGGATAAACCATTCTGCTTGGTGCTGAATGTGGCCGACCCGCACAAGCCGTTTTACGCTGAAGGTAATCGCGGCGAGACTGTTCCCGACAAGAATGTTCCGTCGCGCGTGTTCGGTCCCGAGGAAGTGCCGATACCCGGTTTCCTGTTCGACGATCCGGTGGTCCGCAAGGAACTGTCGCATTATTACTCCAGCGTGCGGCGTGCGGACGACTGCGTGGCGGCGATCCTCCAAGCCCTCGACGACTCGGGACAGCGAGACAACACGATCATCCTGTTTCTCTCGGATCACGGCATGCCGCTACCGTTCGCCAAGACGCAGGTCTATCACCACAGCTCGCATACACCGATGTTCTTGATCGTTCCCGGCGTGACAAAGGCGGGCACGGCTGACGCCGAGCACATGGTCTCGGCGGTGGATCTGCTGCCAACGCTGCTCGAACTCACCGGCATCGAACATCCGGGGCGGATGGATGGACGTTCGTTCGCACCGCTGTTGTGCGGCGAGACGCAAGCGAATCGCGACTTCGTGATTAAGGAGTACAACGAAAACGCCGGCGGCTCGCGCGACCCGATGCGATCGCTGCAAACGAAAAAATATCTGTACATCTTCAACCCGTGGTCAAACGGCACACGCATCATGGCCACCGCGACGAGTGGCACGTCGACCTATCGCCGTATGGCAGAACTGGCGAAGACCGACTCTTATCTCAACGCTCGGCACGACCTGTATCAACATCGCGTCCCAGAAGAGTTGTATGACATCCACGAGGATCCCGACTGTCTGAATAACCTCATCCACTCAACCGAGCATCAGGGGGAATTGAATTCACTACGTGGAAAGCTCGAACAGTGGATGATACAGACGAAAGACGGGATGCTCGACGTATTTCGTCACCGCGAAGATGCAGCAGCGCGAGAAGCCTATGTCGCGGCACAAGAGAAGGAAGCCGAGGCGCGCCAGGCAGGTGGGAGAGGTAAAGCCAAAAAAGCCGCGCCGACCAAACGTGCGACCGCAAAGGCCGCGTCCCGCAAAGCCACTGACTTGATCGCATTCATGTTGCCCGACTCTATCACTCCCGGAAAGTCGGTCACCGTGCGTATCGAACACAAGCTGCCTCGCGATCTCGGTGAGCAGGTATTGACGGTGACGCTCAAAGGCGGTCCGGATGGCAAGCGGCTTGATCGCAAGACCGTCATGGCCAGTGGAGACGGGATCGCTGAGATAACTTTCAATGTTCCGGCTGATGTGCCCGGCGGCGTGGTGAGTTTCGCGGCGTTTGTCGGCGAAGATTACCAGAGCAGCCAGCAACACATTCAATCGACCCCGCAACCAGCAGGTTGAGAGGAGCGTGTTCGGCGTCAGTAACAGGAAGCACTTTCATAACGAGACACCACATGAAATCGCTGAGCATCGTTTTCTGCGGAGTATTGTCGTGCCTGAGTTCTAGTCTTCAGGCTGCAGACTCGCACCCCAACATCGTGTTCGTGCTGTTCGATGACATGGGTTGGGGACAACCGCAGAGTTATCAGCCCGACTCGGCTCTGCGAACGCCGCATCTCGATCAACTGGCTCAGCAAGGCATGCGTTTCACCGACGCCCACTCGGCCGCAGCGGTCTGTACGCCAACCCGCTACGGCGTACTTACCGGACGATATCCGTCACGCATCGGGCAGTTCGGTGTGCTGACAACGTTCTCGCCGCCGATTATTCCACCGACGCGGATGACCGTCGCTTCGCTGCTCAAACAAAACGGCTATCACACGGCCTGCATCGGCAAGTGGCATCTGGGCATGAACTGGGTCGACGGCAAGCCCGGCACCGAGAAAGAAGTGCCGATCGGCGCGAGGATGACCGGTGGGCCAAATGATGTCGGTTTCGACTACTTCTGCGGATTCACGCACGCACGCAACATCGGCACGATCATCGAGCAGGATCGCGTCGTCCAGCATGTGGAACCGATCGACAACCAGCCGCTGATGATCGAGACGGCCATCGACTATATCGACGAGCGGGCCAAAGCGGGCGATCCGTTCTTTTTGTACTTCCCTATGTGTCCGCCGCACGAACCGATCGTTCCCGCGCCGGAGTATGTCGGCCAGAGCGGAGCCGAAGACGTTGTGAAGAAAGACCCGAAGTACGGCGACTGGGTGTATCAGGGAGACGCGATGCTCGGACAGATTCTTGATGCACTGGAGCGAAACAAGCTGGCCGACAACACTCTGGTGATCGCCACCAGCGACAACGGCGCGGAGCATCGCCCGTACCCGCCGCTCCGCGAATCGAAACGCAGCATCTACGAAGGTGGGCACCGCGTGCCGTACGTGGCTCGCTGGCCCGGAAAGGTCAAGGCCGGATCGGTCAGCGATGAAACAGTGTGCCTCAACGACTTGATGGCTACTGCGGCCGAGATCGTCGGTGCCACGCTGCCCGAAGACGCCGGAGAGGATAGCGTGAGCCTCGTGCCGCTACTCAAACACGGAAAAACAGAGTCGCACGTGCGTGAGGCAACGGTGCATCAATCGTCGACCGGCGATCTCGCACTGCGGCAAGGCGATTGGAAACAGATTTTCTTCAAGGACGGTCGCCGCGAGCTTTACAACATGCACGCGGACTTGAGCGAAACGCAAGACGTCTCGACCGACAATCCGGAAATCACGAAGCAGCTCACCGAGACGATGCAGAGCTACATCGACCGCGGCCGCAGCACGCGCGGAGGCGAGCAAAAGAACGACGTAGCGTTCTCGCTAGACGGCAAAGCTCCGAAGAAGAAGAAAAAGGCACCATCGAATTAGTCGATCGTTTCTTCTCGTTCCTGCACCCTCATCCCCCCAAGGCCATCGCATCCCGATCAACGGCTGCTGCGGCCTGGAGCTCGCGTTTCATCTCGGCGGTTTTGTCCAGATTCGATTTAGCGAGGTCGTTCTTTTCATTCGGGTCTTCCGCAATATTGAAGAGTTCAACTCGACCTTCGGTTCCGTCTCGCCCGGCGAACACAATCAATTTCCAATCACCTCGCCGGAGCGCCTGGGAGCGAAAGCTGGTTCCCGCCGAATAGAGAGAGCGTGCCGCCAAGGAACCGGTTCCCGAAATGGCAGGCCAGATGTTCGCTCCGTCCCACTTTAGTTTCGTGGCATCCGCCTTCGATCCGGCAAGATGACAGAACGTAGGCATCCAATCGACAATGTGAACGGCCGTTTCACAGGACGTTCCAGCTTTGATCTTTCCGGGCCAGCGAGCGATGGTGGGGACGCGGGTGCCACCTTCGTAGAGATCGCCCTTCGCACCTCTCAGTGGCAGGTTGTTGCCGGGCAGTTTCCCGTTCGGGCAATTGTCATCGGGATACTTCGTGTCATTGTTCTCGGCTGTGGAACCGCCGTTATCGCTGGTAAACACGATCAGCGTGTTGTCTGACTTTCCCGCCTTCTTCACGGCTTCGACGATGCGACCGACTGCGTCATCAAGATGCAGGATGCAAGCTGCGTAATGGCGCGGCACTTCGCCGGATATCTCGTTCGGCACGCGAGCCATCCAAGCTTCGGGCTCTCGGATCGGCAAATGCACGGCAGTGAATGGCACGTACAGAAAGAACGGCTTGTCATCGCTCCGCGTTTCAAGCCACTGAATGGCTTCCTTCGCGATCAGATCGGTAACGTGGCCTTGCTCGGTGATGAATTCTTCATTTCGATGCCAAGTCACTGAGAATGGACCCTGTTTATAAAAGTGAGACCACGGGGTGACTCCGCCGGCCATTGACCCGTAGCTGTGATCAAATCCGAAATGATTCGGTCCCCATTCGGACTTGGAACCGAGATGCCACTTGCCGGTGATGCAGGTTTCGTATCCCGCCTCTCCCAACGCCTTGGCGACGGTGACGGTTTCGAAAGGCAACGCCAGGGAATTGGTCGGCGTCGTCACTCCGAATCGACTCCAGTAGCGCCCGGTCATGAGTCCTGTCCGCGTCGGGCTACACACGGGTGCGACGTAGTGTTGTCGCAATTCAACGCCTTCGCCGAGCAGCTGTTTGAGATTCGGCGTTGGAACGTTCCCTCCGTGAAATTCGACATCCGCCCATCCCAAGTCGTCGGCCATCATAAAAATGATATTTGGCCGAGGTGCATCTTTCGCAAACGAATTGGCCGGAAGAAACGCCAAACTTAGGACAAGGGCCAGTGTCCTGGAGAACTGTTTACTCATGTCTGACTTTCCTCTCGCCGATGAGTCATGGCGTATTCGAGTTGGCCGATGGTTGGTTAGCGTGTGCGTCACGGTTTGATTGTAGAAGACGCTTCCAAGCCGTCCAGTACGACAATTAGACAGCCAAGTCGCGGGAATTACGTCTACAGCCAATACCAGAGATGGCGACGATTCTCGTGCATAGCTACATTGTGAATCGATTGACACAAGAACAGTCGTCCGCACTGAGGAGTTTCCTTCGAATGCGGAGTTTGGCTTCTGCTTGTGCAAACTCCGTTGAATTCGGATCGCCCCAGTTGTGATACAACATACGCATGAGTGGCCGTGAGATCGGTCGGTCGTTTCTCGGGTAAGGCAATATGGATCCAGAAGTTCTCATCTTTGGGCTGATCGCCGTCGTTGCGTTGAGCGTGCCGATTTGCAGCTTCGTTCTATCGCTTGTGGCGTTTATGCGCGCGGGGCGAATCAAGTCCTTGGAACTGCGAATCCAACAACTTGAGACGCGACTCGCGCAAACAAGTGGCGTACCCATCGAGGCAGAACAGGCACCCGCCCCTGCGATCGTGATGGCCGAAGTCATCGACGAATTCTCCCCCGCCGCATCAGCAGAAGCTCCACCAACCCCGCAGGAATCGATTCAATGGGAGCAACTCATCGGTCAAAAGGCGTTTGGTTGGATAGCCGTCGTCTTGTCGGTTTTCACGGCGGCGTTTTTCTTGAGATACGCCTACGAGAACAATTGGATCGGCCCCGTTGGCCGCGTCGGCATCGGTGTGTTAGCAGGATCTGCGTTGCTGGTAGCCGGATATCGCTACCATCGACGAAACGCACGAATCTCCTCGCAGATGCTGACCGCATGCGGTGTCGTCGTGCTTTATCTCTCGGCTTACAGCGCCTTTGGCTTGTACTCGCTGTTGCCCGCGGAACAGGCGGGTGTGTTCCTGGCCGTGATCGTCGTTCTCTCGATGATATGTGCGGTGCTGTACGATGCGAACGCGATCGCGCTGGTAGCCGTAGTGGGCGGCCTCGCGACTCCGCTGCTGCTGCCGAGCGAACGCGATCTTTACATCCCGTTCTTTGCGTATCTAACGGGGCTGAATCTTGGTGTGCTGGTTGTCACTCTCGCGCGTTCGTGGCCAGTGATCTCCAGCCTGGCGTTGCTGGGAACGCAGGGACTGTTTTGGGCTTGGCATGCCGGGAACTATCATCCCGAGAAATGGGGCTGGGCACTGGCCTTTCAGGCAGCGATTTACGTGTTGTACTTGATTCAAGATTTCGCCGGACAGTACTCTCGCCGCATCAACAATCGCTGGGAGAACATCGCTCGGACGCTATTGAATGCGGCGTTTTGGTTTGGTGCCTTTTACGTGTTGATGGCAGAAGATTACCGCGCGTGGATGGGCATCGCTGCGGTTGTGATGGCCGCGGTTTATGCAGCGGTCGGACGATTACTGTTGGCTTACCGGCGCGACGCAGTGTCGGAGCTTGTGACGGCCATCGCGATCTCGGTGGGATTTGTTGTGTTGGCAATTCCGCTGCAGGCGGACGCGCGGTGGATCGCGCTGGGATGGGCGGCGACCGCCGCGGCCTTATGGTGGTTTCGCTTGCGGATCAACTCACTGGCCCTCGGTGCGCTGTCATTTGCCATCGCGAGTGCGAGTGTCATGCGAGTCGTCTTCGTCGACCTGCCGTCCTATCCCGACGAACTACTCTGGCCCGTCATGAATCGGATTGCCTTGTCGTCGATCGGCGTGGCGGGATGCATCGCGGCGGCTGTGTTCGTGACGAAACCTTATCGTCATCGGCTCGCTTCGCCGACGCGATTTATCGTAGGCGCAGCCGGTTTGGGGACGATCGCCCTGCTATGGTTGATTCTGACCGTCGACCTTTACAACTTCTTTTTCGCAGTCGGCCGGTTTTCCGACGAATCGATCAATTGGCGTCGCGTCGGTCTGATGGCTGTGTCGTTCTTGTGGACCGTCTATGCTTCGATCTTGCTGGGACTCGGGTTTAAGTTCAGCAAGCCAGCTCTGCGTTGGACCGCCATTGTATTGTTCGCTCTGACAATTGGAAAAGTGTTCGTGGTCGATATGTCAGGTTCGAACGAACTCTATCGCATCCTCGCCTTCTTCGTACTCGCCATTTTCCTCGGTGTTGCCGCTCGCGTTTATCAACGTGCCAAACCGCTAGTCAACGCCGAGACTCAACAGGAGTTGCAATAGTCATGGATAAACGATCGATCGCAGGCCGAGGCTGTGATTTTATTGGGTGGGATAGGCT
>CAUJKL010000677.1 GCA_963204995.1 Planctomycetota bacterium
AACAGTGGGCCGGCTTCATAAAGTCAGACGAAGCCATCGCTGCTCGCTTACTTCATCCCCAACACAAGCAACTCAAGCTGGTGCATGCCTTCCTGGAAATGGAAGGCTGCATGTTGCCGATGCTTCCGGAACTGCCGGAGATCGACGAAGTCGCCGCTCGGTAGCGCGAGTCGCACGCCGGCAGGTTCGGTATCCTCGGGCGACTGCCGATGGGAGAGCTGAACATGAGCGTCAAAAGGTTTCTCCTAACGCTTGCACTCTGCCTATCGGTCGTTACACCCGCGCACGCTCTTCCCCCGTTTCGCAAGCCGCTCGATCAGCGTTATGCCGAAACCGATCGCGAACTGCTCGGCGAGTTTCGTCGTGCAAACTGCAACCTTTGCCACGTCAAGGATAAAGAAAAACGGTTTGTGAACGACTATGGCAAGCTGCTTGCGGACTTGATACCGGGCAACGTGGAAGATCGGCTCGCCGCAGCCGCAGCGATCGGCACAGAGGCTCGTGCTGCTGAGTATGCGCTCGTCATGCACGAGTTGAGTGAAGCGATCAAAAAAGCGGATGCGCTGCCAGGCCCCACCGCGATCACCTACGGCGAGTCGTTTCGCGCACACAAACTGCCAGCCGAGAGCGAATCTCATCCATTGCACGACGAATAGGCCATCGGAGCTGAACCCATGAGCCCTGACCGGAATGGCGTGGACTTAAGGGATTTTCATGTAGCGAAACTCGCCACGAGTTTCGACTTTCCAAGCTAAAACGGGGTGGCCGAAAGTCTTGACGACTTTCGCTACGGCTTATGTCCACGCCATTGACCCCTGACCGGCGAGGCATCTCGATTCACTGCTGCAGAACAAACAACACGACATTTGTCGCAATCTTCGCAGCATCTTCCTTGAGGTATCCCTTACACTCCAGCGAATTGCTGTTCTCCATCGCACAACTGATGTCGTAAGGCGAGAAGATGACCACGAGGCGATCGTCGATGTTGATCCCTTCGAGCAAAGGTGACACCTCGGTCAAGTTAGCTTTCAGCGGATCGTCGCCGCTGCGGAGTTGCGGGTCGCGCAGCGTCACCTTAGCCAAGTCGTAGCCACGAAACTCGCGAGTGAACAGCGGATGTTCCGGCGGGATACGCGTCAGTGTCTGCTCGGGAAAGATGTTCTTCATCTCGCGGCGAAACGAATCGGCAAACTCGGGACTCGCACAAATGGCGTCGACAAACAGGACACCGCCACGCTCGGCAAACGTTGCTATCGCCTTGCGTTCATCGGGCGAGAAGCGAAAAGCTCGACGACCGTGAGCGTAGACGATGGGGTAATCGAAGAACTCCTCGCTGGTCGCCGAAACCAAGCGATTTGCCACATCGATCCGAAGTTGTGCTTGCGACCGCACAAAGTTCAATATGTTGGGCAATGCGTTCGGAGCATCGTCGCTGCCTCCGTCGTGTCGCAGTTTGGGCACGTACAACACACTCCGTTCCAACGTCTCCGAAGGGCGGTTGATCGCAATGGGTGGACGGTCCAACTTGTTCTTCAGCTCGCGACCGGTCGCATAGGTGACGATGTTCTTGCCGATCGCCAGACAGGCTTCGACTTCATCCTGGACGGCTGTCGGATAGTCCGTGTTGCGAACGCCGCGATCCAACTCCCAGTAGCACGACAAATCCTTCGGGCAGTAGACGACGCTGGTGCGACAGCAAGCATCGATGCCGTACAGAGGACGCAAGTATTTGGCGTTGATCTTCTCTTCGGCGTACCAGACCGGATGATCTTCCGGCAACAGACGTAGTACACTGTCGGGAAACAACTCGCTCATCAACGCTCGCATCGAACGATCGAAACCTTCTCCGTTGCAGCACGCTTCCGCGAAAATGAAGCCGCCTTGGCTGACGTATTGGCGAAGATTCTCTTTCTGATCCGCCGTCAGATCGAACGCTTGGCGACCGCTGATGAACAGCACGGGAGTCTCCAAGAGATCTTCCAGCGTTGCCGCCCGCACATCGATCGTCTGCCAGGTTAAATCGCGTTTCCAGCGTTGCTCGACGCGCTGCGTCAGATGCTGGACTGCCGATCGATGGACATCCCACTGATTCTCTTCCCCATATTGCAACTTCGACATCACCACGGGACGCCGCCCTTTGGAGAGGAACAGCAAGGCCAA
Organism: Planctomycetota bacterium; assembly: GCA_963204995.1. GTDB lineage: Bacteria > Planctomycetota > Planctomycetia > Pirellulales > Pirellulaceae. Next base: position 2,161 of record CAUJKL010000677.1, read on the forward strand.
TGCCGTCGCCACGGTGGGAACATCTTCGGCCGGTGCCGCCCCGCTCCACAAGCCACGAAAGTCGTCGTGCATGTTCAGCAGTGACGTCGCACCCTCGCGATACCAATCGTGACGCCCAATAAATCGCCGTCCGGTCAATCGTCCGGCCCGTTCGACGGCGTACAGATAGTAGTACAAATGCCGATACCCTTGGGCGATGGAACTGGGATTTCGGTTCGAGGAAAAGTGGCGGCTCAGCCACTGCATCCCGCGCTCGACTGCATCGTCATCGGTCTGTGCGCCGCAACATTCGACAGAGTTGCCGATCAGGTGAGCGTCGCCGCCGCCGAGCTTACTCTGGCAGATGACGACGCAACCGATTCCGGCACATGTCATGCTGCCGGTTGCCGGTTCTGACTCGGTGTAGCCCCATGACCCGTCCTCACGTTGCGTGCGGAGCCAGTAATCCAACGCCAACTCCCACACTTCGCGTTTGACCTCGATTCCGATCCGATCCGCCTCATGCAATGCCAGCAATGCGAACTGCGTGTTGGAGTTGTCGCCGCTGCCCTTCTTGTCCGCGTAGTTCCATGCTCCTTTGCGCAGGCCGCTGCGCAGTTGTACGGCTTCGAGCCACTGCACATTCCGCCCGATGATCCTGGCGTCCTTGGCCGGCTCGGCGGCACATAGCACCATCGTCTGGAGCGAAGTCGCATAGACCGTGGACGGTTCTCCTAGCGACCGCAGGTAATCGAGGGCTTTCTGGATCTTCGGTGATTTGACGTCTTCTCCGGAATTCAGCAGGGCCAAGGTGGTCAGTGCCGTGACGCCTCCGGTATAGATCGCATGTTCGGTCCAATGCCCATCGGACTTCTGTTCATTCTTGAGAAACGTTGTGCCACGTTCGATCGCGTTGCGAACTTCGACATCGGTCAGTTCACCCGCTACAGGCTGCATGACCGATAGAATCAGCGCGATGGCAGCCAGCCAGCAACCTGTTTTCCCAGCCATGTTTCAATCGCCTCTCGTTTGTGCTGCCACGATCGTCATAAATATCTTAGGATTCTAAAGTTGCGGCGGCAAACGCAGCATTCCCGCCTACTCTTACTCGCGTACAATCTCACATGACCACTAAACAACGTAGTATCGGCGATGTCCTGCAAGAATTCAGCCACCACCGCAAGGTGATGCAGCAGGAGCTACAGAAGATCATTGTCGGACAGGACGAAGTGATCGAGCAGCTATTCGCCGCGATCTTTACCGGTGGACATTGTTTGCTGGAGGGTGTGCCGGGTTTGGCGAAGACGCTGATGGTCAGCACGCTCGCCAAGATCTTGGATGTGGGCTTCAAGCGAATTCAATTCACGCCGGATTTGATGCCTTCCGATATCACGGGCACGAACGTTCTCGAAGAAGACGATACGGGGCGGCGCGAGTTCCGCTTCGTCGAAGGGCCGATCTTCACGAACATCCTGCTGGCCGACGAAATCAATCGCACGCCACCCAAGACGCAAGCCGCACTCTTGCAGGCGATGCAGGAACGCGAAGTGACGATCGGTCGCACGACTTACAACTTGCCAGCCCCTTTCTTTACCATCGCCACGCAGAATCCCATCGAACAAGAGGGAACTTATCCACTGCCCGAGGCACAGCTCGATCGATTCATGTTCAACATTATAGTCGGCTATCCGTCTGCCGAGGAAGAAGAACGCATTCTCGCCGTGACGACTCGCAACGAGAAAGCCGAGGTCACCAAGATCCTTTCCGGCCGTGCGATTGTGAACCTGCAGAAGCTTGTTAGCTCGATTGCTGTCAGCGAGTACATCGTCAAGTACGTGGCACGTTTGGTCCGTGCAACGCGGCCCGCTGACCCGCTTTCGCCCAAGTTCATTCAAGAACTGGTTGACTGGGGCGCCGGTCCACGAGCCGGACAGTTCTTGATCAACGGCGGTAAGGCGCTAGCTGCAATGGAAGGGAGATTCTCGGTCTCGATCGATGATGTCCGTAAGATTGCGATCCCGGTTTTGCGTCATCGCATCAGTACGAACTTCCAAGCTCAAGCGGAAGGGATGACAAACGAGAGCATTATCGAACGCCTCGTAAAAGAGATCCCCGAACCAGACATTCAAAAGTTCAGTTCAGCAACGCCACCACCACCGCCGCGATAACACAAAGATGGGAACCAAAAACTATCGGTCGCTAGATGTTGAGCACATGGCATCAGTGGGTTCGGCAAGGCAAGCTGTGTCGCCCCTATCGGGGCTTCGGCACAAGGTGTTGCTGCTGGTGTCCGGGGCCTTACGGCACCCGGCAGTGGCTGTGCGGACCCTTCGGGCCCAAGATGGAATACCACTGTCGAGTCGAACCGCAGGTTGAAAGCACACGCACCAAGAGGTAACTGAATCACATGACATTTGACCGCAAGACATGACATTTAGCGCGAACACATGACATTCAATTCGAACACATGATGCAGAAAGCTTCTCCGGCCCGAAGGGTCGAAACAACCTCTGCCGGGTGCCGTAAGGCCCCGGTCGACAGCTCACAACTTTACTTCCCAAGCCCTGAAAGGGCGACACAGCGAACCAAACATGCCCACCGTCGAAAAGTACCTAAAGCCCGAAGTCATCAATCAGATCAAACGGCTTGACTTGCGCGCTCAGTTTGTCGTGAAGGGTTTTCTGCAGGGCTTGCATGCCAGTCCGTTCCATGGCTTCTCGGTCGAGTTCAGTGAACATCGGCGCTATACGGCAGGCGATGACCCGAAAGACATCGATTGGCTGGTCTACGCCAAGACGGATAAGTACTACGTCAAAAAGTTTGAAGCCGAGACGAATATCACCGGCTACTTGGCGATGGACCTCAGCAAGTCGATGGGCTACACCTATCGCCAGGATCTCTCGAAGTTCGACTATTCCATCTGCCTGGCAGCTTCGCTTTGCTACTTGATGATCTACCAGCAAGATCCGGTGGGCCTGATCACGTTCGACGAACAGATTCGCGATTGTTTGCCGCCCAAATCAAAGCGATCTCAACTTGGCAATTTGCTTTCACACCTGTCGCGTTTGAAACCGACAGGCACAACCAACATTGCGAAGAGTCTCAGCCAGATCGCGGCCATGCTGCGTCATCGAAGTCTCGTCATGGTGTTTTCCGATTTGCTCGAAGATCCCGACCCGGTGATGCGTTCACTCCGCCAACTTCGTCACGGCGGCCACGACGTCATCATTTTTCATATCTTGGACGAAGCGGAAGTTCATTTTCCGTTCGATGGGCTCGTCGAGTTCGAAGACCCAGAAACCGACGATCGAATGCAAGTCGATGCGACGAGTTACCGAGACGATTATCTCGCCGAAGTCGAATCGCTGCGCGAAGGCTATCGTCGCGATTGTGCCAAGATCGGCATCGACTATGTAGCACTCGACACCAGCATGCAGTTCGACAAGGCACTGCTTGAATATCTGATCAGCCGTCGCGGGAGGATGTGAGGACGGTTGAGAGTTGAGGGTTGAGGGTTGAGAGTTGAGAGTTGAGGGTTGAGAGTCGAGAGTCGAGAGTCGAGAGTCGAGAGTCGAGGGTTGAGAGTCGAGGGTTGAGAGTTGAGAGTTGAGGGTTGAGAGTCAGACGCAAAATCTCTGCCCACTGCCTACTGCCCACTGCTCACTGCCCACTGCTCACTGCCCACCGCCTACTGCCTACTGCCTACTGCCTACTGCCTACTGCCTACTGCCTACTGCCTACTGCCTACTGCCTACTGCCTACTGCCTACTGCCTACTGCCTACTGAC
>CAUJKL010000678.1 GCA_963204995.1 Planctomycetota bacterium
GAAGCCCTCGATCGTCTCTTGGAAACCTATCGCCATCAACCTAACCGCCTTCATTCATTCTTCCGCGCAGCTCACTTATCCGCATAGTTGTTTTCCATTATCAATGTAAGACTCAGTAGAACAAAAACTCTGGCCCGCTGAGGAAATCGGCGTGGTTTCTCTGTATTGCCCCAGCCACGAACATCGGGCAGACCTATCTGGATTTCGAAGCATCAATCCAGGCTGGGGAGCTTGGGGAGCCCTGGCGTATCTCTTTTCCAATCCCGGTATCCGTGAATTCTTATCGGATTCCAAAGTGGTGAATCACCGGCATTGCGGTCCGGCAGCGGGGCAGAGAAATATCGATTCCGTGGTCGGGGACTGGTGTCGGCGTCGTGACCTTTCCTACTTTGTCCATGTTCCGAGTCTCGCTCAGCACATTGGTCGCACGTCAACAATCTGGCGTACAAACAACAATAAAGGCCGCCGTCGAGCTTCTGGCTTCACGGAGGAAGTTGTTGATGACTGATCTGCGACGTGGGGGCTTCCTAATACACTTTTAAGATTCGTACCGTTGACAGGGTATCGACCGATGGATAAGATCGTTTACCCCGTGCTCTGCATTCGCAGCCAATGATTGGTGTTTGAATGTTGGCCTCCATCCCTCTGCTGCCCGAAGGCGTGTGCGATGGCCAAGAAACGACGACCCGATGGTGATACGCCTGCGAAGCGAACGCGGCGGACCATCGAAGAGACGACGCAGCGGTCGGAGACGATCGAGGAGTTCGAGGCGAAGACGGGGCACCTCACGCGTCGCATCGTTCGTTCCGAAAATAAAGACGCCCGGATCACGGAAGATGTGCAATCAGGGCCGGGAGTGAATCTGGATCAGTCCGCAGCACTTGGCCGTCTGCCGGATGACCGCACCGACCGGATGGTTCCAGACCAGTGGAAAGTTTCCATCTTTGATTCGTTCGTTGATGCGCCCTTGTCTGTGGCGGACTTTGCCGGGGACTATCTGGTGTCCCGCGTTCCGGCAGGCGCACCGGAGGACAGCATCGCCTGGGAATCGGTCTTCATCGAGAACCAGGGACTCTCACGGCTCTGCGTCACGGCTCGCGTTGATGGACGCCGGTTGTTGCTGACTGTCGAAATCGACGGTCGGGTTCCGGGGCCTCGCTGGACCGGCGTCGCCGGTGACGATCTTCGTCAGCCGATTCGTTTGCAGCGTGATCGTACGGTTCCTCCAGCCGCCCTTGCCAATGACGACTGGCCAACTTCCGTGCTCCTCGTCGCTCTAACGCAGTCGGGACGTCACGCGACGTCGGAACAACTCGGTGAAGAACAGTCTGGTTCGCGATACCACATCTCCCCGGCACCGACGGCCGCCGAGCGGGCCATGATGGCCGGAGGCGGCAGTTCGAGTTGCTCAAGCAGTTCGGGATGCCAAGAACCAGAGCCCGATCCCACACCACCGTGTGAAGAGTCGGAAGAAGAATGCTGCGAAAGTGACTCCAGTTCAGGCCCAATACGTTACTTCAACGGTGAAGTGCAATTGACGGTCACCGATCTGGCCATCAGAGGATTTGGTTCGCTGTGGGGCCAGCAGCGGGTTTACAGCAATCGCCTGACGCCGGTCGCTTCCACCGGAAATGGAGTGAGTTGGCTGGTCGAGCAATGGCCGTATCTGATCGAATCCAACGACCTTTCAATCACGATGGTCAAGGGCACGCGGCAAGCCCTGTGGTTTGATGCCGTCGGCTCGGACTACGAGGCTCGCTTCGGTGCAAAAAGTACGCTGGTCCACGATGCTGCCAACGAGAAATTTGTGCTCACACGGCCGGGCGGCGAACAATGGCTGTTTCATGATTTTGATCAGACGACGAATCCTCCGGGAATCGTCAGCGGACATATCACCGCTGGTGGGCAGGCTACGGAAGTCGCCTCGTACACGGCTCAGGATCAGATCGCGGAAATCACACGCAGCATGGTGGTCAGCGGTCAAACGACCACGGCCTCGTTTCTGTACTCCTATACGTCTGGCGGTGATCTGGAAAGTGTGCTGTACCAAACACGGGTCGATACTGGAGCGTGGAACGAAATCCGGCGTGTGCAGTATGAGTACTACGGATCGACCGATTTGTTTGGCAATCTCGGGGATCTGAAACGATCCCGAGTGCAGGTGCCAGCGGGCAGCGGTTGGACCGACACTAAAATTCGTTACTACCGCTATTACACCGCCAACACCACTATCGGCTTTCAACACGGCCTGAAGTTCGTACTCAATCCGGCGGCGTACAACAGGATGCTGGCCGACAGCCTGGATCCGCAGCTCGCGGGCTATGCGAATTTCTACTACGAGTACGATAGCCAGCGGCGAGCTACCCGCGAAATCGTGGATGCTGGATCACGGACCTTTACCTTCGCCTACACGCAGAACGCCTTTCCCGACGATTACAACAACTGGAAAGTCAAAACCGTCGAGACGCTCCCGGACGCCACGCAGAACATTGTGTACACCAACTACATCGGCCAAATTCTGATCAAGGAACACAAGTCGAGAACCGACCGCTGGATCGAGTACTTCCAATTCAGCAGCGATGGTCGAAAAACCTTGGCGGCCACACCAGCCGCCGTGATCGACTACGACGCCCCCTCGGCTGATCTGAATGTGAATCTGCAAACCGCAGCCGGAAAGATTCATCTGACAGAATACTACACGTCAAGCGGTGGCGTGGGTGCAAAGGGATATGTCCAAGCGAGGAAGATTCAGCAGGGAACGTCCGGCACACCGATCACGCTGCAAGCGATCCAGTACACCTCGCGTACCGCCAACGGAGTCACCGTTTATCCCGTGTCCCAGCGAACCGTGTACCGCAACGATGACGCCAGCGGAGCGATCAGCACCAGCTACGCCTACACGTGGTACACCGCAACGGTGCAGCAGAAAGAACGCATCACGACGCTGCCGGTGGTTTCCACATCGCAAAACGGTAGCGGCGTCGCGGCCACACGCAAAGAGTATTTCGACGAACATGGCTACGCAGTGTGGTCCATGAACGAGCGTGGCTTCATCAGCCGCCGGATGGTTGATGTGCCGACCGGAGCCATCACGAAAACGATCGAAGACGTGGATACATCGCTGTACGGTGATGTTCCGTCGGGCTGGGTCACTCCGTCCGGTGGAGGACTCAATCTGGTCACCGATTACGACAACGATGATCTGGGCAGACCCACGCAGACGCTCGGGCTAGTGTACACGATCGATCTGTCGGGCACGGCCACGCCCATCCGCTCGGCCGACTGGACGGTCTACGCGGACGCTCAATTCACCGTGCGAACGGGGCGTGGTTATCAAGTCGTGGCCGACAGCAGCTTCACACTGATCAACCCCGTCAACATCGCCGTGACCGATGCCGAAGGCCGCCCGGAGCAGGAGATTCGGGCCACTCGTGGCAGCGGCATCACGTCCTCCGGCAAACTGTTGCCGACCGACAGTTTTTCACAAAGCAGTTACACGGCGTGGAGCACGACGCAGTATATCGACTGCTGCATCGTGGCCAGCCAACGGGTTTACCACACGATTCCGGCTTCAGGTGCGGGCAGCGAAGGCACCCACTACGAGCAGACGTCCTACGGTTACGACGTGATGAAGCGCCGCAACCGTACGATCACACCCGGCGGCACGATCACGTTCGATGTTTTCAATACTCGCGGCCAGAGCATCGAATCCTGGGTCGGTACTGACGATACCGGAGCGACCTCCAGTGACCCGTCCGGCGGCGGTGCGACTGGCAACAACATGGTGCAGATCACGGGACTGCAATACGACAATGGCAACGCTGGCGGCAACGGCAATCGGACCCAGCAGACGAAGTTCGTGGACGACTCAACCACACGCGTCACAAGCTTTGAGTACGACTGGCGAGACCGTCGCACAACCATCGACGGGGAAGAGGATTTCTTCGAAAAGCTGACCTACGACAATCTCGATCATGTCATTAAAACCGAGCGCTACGACACCACCGCCAGCGGGAATCTGGTCGCACTCAGCGAGACCCGATTCGATGATCGGGGACGTGTCTACCAGAGCGTCCGCTACGCTGTCGATCCGGCGACGGGAGCCGTCGGCAACAGCCTGACCGACAATACTTGGTTCGATGCCGCCGGGAATCCAATCAAGGAGCTTCTCGCCGGATCGAGTCAGTTCACCAAAATCGCCTACGACAGCCTCGGTCGCGACATCGCTCAGTACCAGGGCTATGATCTGGATGAAACCAGTTACGCTGACGCAGGCACAGTCAATGATGACACCATCATCGAACAATCGGAAACCACGTATGACTCAGCCAGCAACGCGATTGAGCAGATCAATCGTCAGCGGTACCACAATGCACCGGCAACACAAACCGGTGCGCTGCAAACTCCGTCGCTCACGCCCAACGCGCGGGTGACCTACACGGCCCTGTATCCCGATGCAACAGGGCGAGCGGTAGCGACTGCGGACTTCGGCACCAATGGCGGAGCCGCCTTCACGCGTCCGGCGACCGTGCCTTCGCGCAGCGATGCCGTCTTGGTCACCACCACAACTTACAACAACGCGGGCCAAGCGTTCAGCACGATCGATGGCGCAGGCAAGGAATCACGCACGATCCGCGATGCGATGAGCAGGACCACCAGCCAGATCGAAAATTACCAGGCCAGTGGCAGCGGCAGTGATGTGAACGTCACGACCGAGTTCACTTACACGGCCGACAGTCAGATCAAAACGCTGACTGCCAAAATGTCCAGTCCGGCCAGTGATGAAGTGACAACGTATGTTTATGGGGTTTCACCAGCAACCGGCAGCCAGTTGACGGTCAATGATCTGCTGCTTGCGACGGAATATCCCGAGGATACCTCCACGAAGCGAGAAGAGTACGCTTACAACCGCCAACAGGAACGGATCGAGAAGTCCGATCAAAACGGCACCGTCCACGGCTACGATTTCGACGGTCTGGGCCGCCCGACCCAGGACCGCATCACGACGGTCGGAACCGGCGTCGATTCGGCGGTCCGCCGCGTCGAGACTTCTTATGATGTTCGAGGTCAAGTTGACAGCATTACCAGCCTGGACAATGCCATCGTCGGCAGCGGCACCGTATTGAACCAAATCGTGACGCGGTTTAATGACTTCGGTCAACTCAGCACCGAGTTCATTGCCCACAGCGGCATGGTCAACACCTCCACCTCACCGAAGATTCAGTACAGCTACGCCGATGGTTCATCGAACCAGACGCGCCTCACGTCGG
>CAUJKL010000679.1 GCA_963204995.1 Planctomycetota bacterium
AGTGTATGCGTCGCGCCGAGATGACGATACGGTCGTGTTCTTTGCGGTATCGACAGAGCCTTCAAGAGTTTCCAATTCGCAGCTCGAAACAACGCTGGCTTCGTGGAACGCCTCGATCCCCCTGCTCCGCGATCTCGATGCTTGTGGACGCGATCTGTTGGGAGTTCCTTGGACTCCGACAATGATCGTACTCGACGCGGCGGGGACTATGCAGATCTTTGAAGTTGGTGCCAACGCCGACCTCGCGCAAGAACTGCCGACGATTTTGGATCGGTTGCAGAAAGGTGACGATTTGGCTAGCGAGATCATCGCAGACCACTTCGATCAGACGCAGAGCTATGCGCAGACGTTGGCGGCCGCAATGGCCGCAGCCGACTCACCGACGGTTAGACGCGAGCCGACAAGCGATCAGCCGGCAATTGACCCAACCAATACCGAAGCCAACACGCAATGACGCGCCGCGTCTCTCCCGACCAATTATTCCGGTGCCCCTCCGCGTGCCAACGCGCAGAGCGCGGCAACCTCTTCAATGGCGCTCAGGATCTCAGCTTCTGATCGTAAAGTCCGCACGCTGTAATCGAGACGCGTCAGGGCTGGCGTTAGCTCTTCGAAGCCGTAGCTTCCAGCTGCCCCTTTAAGCTGATGTGCCGCGCGCTCCAAGCCCTCCATATCGGCTTCGTCCCAGCACTCTTGAAGCTTCGCGACACGTCGCGGAATCTCCTGGACAAACATCTCGACCAAGTCACCCAAGTCGGGATCGAGCCCCAATGTGGAGTAAACGTACTCTGATCGGACCGTTAGTTCGCTCATCTGCCTGCCCCTTAGGTAGAAAAGAACGGTTATGCGAAATCTGATTTGTCGTGATGACGAACGCTGTCGATTGAAACGTCGCAGAATTGCGAATCACAACATTCTGCCTCCAATAGAAACCATAGGTCGAAATCTGCCTTGGTGCCGACTTTGATCGCCGATTTTGCCGCAGAACCTGATGCTGGAAGGAGCATCCCGTACAACCTGTCCAAACATCAGGGTGATATTAGGAAAACCAGAAGAAGAACTCCGGTCGGTAAAGATAGGGAAGATAGGTTGACGATGAAGACATGGATAATTCAGCAAATAGTTTGCTGAGCCATTGGCCAGTTCTGCTTCCCAAGCAGGTGCCGTCAAACGACAGCTGACGTAGGGGCAGACAGCAGGGTGAATGGTCGTGTTCAGTTGTTAGCGGTATTCCCGGAATTAGGAGCCCTCCCCATGAGATGTCGTACATTAGTGCCCGCGTTGCTCGCGGTTGGCCTGTTCTGTTTGGCCAGCTCCAACGCAAACGCCTTCGAGCTATTCGATCGCGTGATGAATCTAGGTGGTGACTATGGTGTCGCCCAGAAAGACGGATGTGATGCCTGCCAAAAGGGTGGCGCTTGCCAAAAGGGTGGAGCTTGCCAGAAAGGTGGAGCTTGCCAGAAAGGTGGAGCCTGCCAGAAAGGTGGAGCCTGCCAGAAGGGTGACGCTTGCCAGAAGGGCGGAGCTTACCAGAAGGGTGGACACAGCTTGTTCGGTGGCGCATCACAAAAGGGCAGCTGCGGTGCTGCTCAAAAAGGTGGATGCGGAGCTACTCAGAAGGGTGGCTGTGACGGCGGTGCTTGCCAAAAGGGCGGCTGTGGTGCCACACAAAAGGGAAGCTGCGGCCCAACTCAAAAGGGTTGCGATAGCTGCTCGAAGGGTGGACATCACCGCGCTTCGCTGTTCTCTGGCCTGATGAACAAGGGCAGTGCATGCCAGAAGGGCGATTGTGGCGCTTCCCAAAAGGGTGACTGCGGTGCCAGCCAAAAGGGCGGCTGCGGTGCCTCGCAAAAGGGTGACTGCGGTGCCTCCCAAAAGGGCGGCATCTTCCAGAAGTAAGCATCTTCGGCAAACTTCGTCGAGCGGGATCCCTCCGTGGATCAGCCCGAAGTCGCCAAGATAACGATCAAAAGAGAGCCCCGCTTTGTAGCCGGGGCTCTTTTTGTTTCTTGTAGAAAGTAATGAGTTCGCTGCGGTGCAGCGGTGCCATTACAACAACGGACACCCATCGCCGCCAATACGTTTCTTACCTTGATGCCGGTGCGACTACGCTCACTTGCGTCTCGACCTTGACGTTGTGTTCGCGGCCATCGTCAACAAGTGGGACGAAGTCGCTGGTCAATTCGATGCCATCGAGTGTTAAGCGGTAATCGAAAGCTCCCGTACCGCCGTTATGAATGGTGATGTGATAGAACGTTTGTCGATAGCGATAATGGATCTGGAATTCGGTCCAATCTGCAGGCAGGCAAGGTGAAATGCGCAGCTTGTCGACTTCCAGATGAAGGCCAATAAGCGACTCGACGATCAAACGGTACATCCAACCCGCTGAACCTGTGTACCACGTCCAGCCGCCGCGTCCCGTGTGTGGCTGCACCCCGTAAACATCGGCGGCCACGACGTACGGTTCGACCCGGTACTTGGCGATGTCAGCGGGCGTTGCACCGTGCGAGATCGGGTTGATCATTGAGAACAACTCCCAGGCCCGCTCGCTGTTACCCATTGCCGCGGTAGCCATCACGGTCCAGACGGCGCCGTGCGTGTACTGGCCGCCATTTTCGCGCACACCGGGGACATAGCCTTTGATGTAGCCGGGATTGAGCGGCGACTTATCGAACGGCGGATCCAGCAGCAAGATCAATCGTTCGTCGGAACGTACCAGGCGACGATCAACGCTCTGCATCGCCAGTTCGGTGCGTTCTGGTGTCCCGGCACCCGAAAGAACCGACCAATTTTGCGAGATCGCGTCGATCTGGCATTCCTCGTTGGTGGCTGAGCCCAGCGGCGTGCCGTCGTCGAAGTACGCCCGCCGATACCATTGGCCATCCCAGCCGTGCTCCTCGATATTTCCTTGCAGTCGCCCGGATTGGACCGTGAATCGATCCGCGATTGCCGTGTTGCCACGACGACGTGCCAGTGCGGCGAACTGGGTGAGCACATGAAACTGAAAGAACGCCAGCCACACACTCTCGCCTCGGCCGTGACCGACGAGATTCATGCCATCGTTCCAGTCGCCGCAGCCCATCAGCGGCAAGCCGTGCTGGCCAAAACGCAAACCGCGTTCGATGGCGCGGACGCCATGATCGAAAAGCGTACCGACGTCGTCCGACACTTGGGGCAGGTCATAGTAGGATTCCTCCTCGTCGTGCAAAGGGCGCGAAGTTAAATACGGAACGCGTTCGTCGAGCACTCCGGTGTCACCGGTGATGCCAACATAGCGGCAAATCGCCAAAGGCAGCCACAGGTAATCGTCAGAGAATTGCGTTCGCACACCGCGCCCCCCAGGCGGATGCCACCAGTGCTGCACATCGCCTTCGCGAAACTGGTGCGCGGCAGCTCGCAGTAAATGTTCGCGCAGCAATTGCGGCTGGGCATGCACCAAAGCCATCGCGTCCTGCAGTTGATCGCGAAAGCCGAACGCGCCTCCCGATTGATAGAAACCCGAGCGAGCCCACATGCGGCAGGCCAACGTCTGATAGACGAGCCAGCCGTTCGCCAGGATATTGACCGCCGCATCCGGCGTCTCCAAGTACACGACACCCAGCGTGCGACTCCAATAATCCCAGACACCTTCGATCGCCCGATGCGCGCTGTCGGTACTGCGGAACTGCTGGGCTAAACCCTTTGCTTCCGCCGCGCCGCGCGTCGCGCCCATCGTAAAGGTAACCGTCCGCTCCTGTCCGTCTGCGAGGGTCAGCGGCGTTTGCAAGGCCGCGCAAGGATCGTATCCCGCGCCGACGCGATTGGACAGCCGCACGCGGCGCATGGCCGCTGGACTCGCCAAGCTGCCATTGCGGCCCAGAAACTCCGCGCGATCGCCCGTGAACGAGCGGCCCGTTTCGCTGCAGTTAATGAACGCGACACGGTCTCCAAACTCGGGACTATACACATTACGTGCGAGGATGGCTCCGCTCGCCGGATCGCTTTCGGTGACCACATGCATTTGCGACCCGCTACGTACGTCGCCGAGAATTAACTCCCAATAGCTGGTCGCCGACAGCTTTCGCGGCCGCCCGGAGTTATTTGTGATCTTCAGCTTGTAAAACTTCACCGGCGCATCGACGGCGACATAGACACACAACTCCGTCGTAATACCATCTTCCGTGTAGTCGAAAATGCTATAGCCGAAGCCATGCCGCACGACATAAGCATTCCGACCGCGCACAGGCAGCGGCGACGGCGACCAGAAATGTCCGGTCTCTTCATCCCGCAGGTAAATGGCTTCGCCACTGGTGTCGGAGACGGGATCGTTGTTCCACGGGGTCAGCCTGTACTCATGGCTGTTCTCGGCCCACGTATAGGCACTGCCTCCCTCGGACACGACCGTGCCGAATTGCGAGTTGGCGATTACATTGACCCAGGGTGCTGGCGTCGTCTGACCCTCGGCTAGGATCGTGACGTACTCGCGGCCATCGCGACTGAAACCGCCTAAGCCGTTGAAGAATGCGAGATCGTAAGGTGGATGGTCTGCGGAGGGGAGCAGTCTCTTTTGGGGGCGCACCGGCTGCAGACGCGGGATCTTCACTTCGGTTCGTCCGC
>CAUJKL010000680.1 GCA_963204995.1 Planctomycetota bacterium
TTATGGTTCGCGGTATGTCCGCCGGATCAGGAGTTCTGAGTCAACTGTCCCGTTACGGAGTCAAGGAAGCCACGCGGCGAGCAATGTGTTGCCGCACGAGGGGGATCTTTGCCGTGGCGGCGAGTCGAATGAAGCGATCCAGGTCTGTGTGAACAAGCGGTTCGATCCCATACCAGATCATCAGCGGCAAGTTCGCATCGTTGGCATCCTCGGCGTGCGTTGCTAAAGCTTCGGCAATCGGCCAACGTTGTTCCGCAGGCAAACTTTGAAGTGCGCTCGCCAGGTGAAGACGTACGAACGCCGAATCGTCCGATGCAGCCAATTCAGCGAAACGGTCGAGTACCGCAGGAGAGAGCTCTTTCGGTTCACTCAACAATCGAATGGCCCAGGCACGAATGTATTCGCTCTCGTGAGCCAGCTGCTGACTTAGTAGTGACTCGTCCAAGCCGCCCGTCACGTGCAACGCCCAGAACGCTCTTAATTTGCGAGGCACTTCGACTTGCTCCTCGAACATGGCGCGCAAGCTGTCATTGATCTTTGTCATGTCGCGGCCGCTGGCCGCACGTTCTTGCAACACGCGTCTGGCATGACGCACCCACCAGTCGTTGTCGTGCAATTGCAGCGTCACCAACTCATCGTTGGTCAGTTCAGAAACATCCTTCTGCATCGTCTCGGGCTCGCCATAGCTGATCTTGTAAATCCGCCCCGTGTGACGTCGAGTATTCTTCACGCTGTGACACTCGCCGGTGTCGGACCAGTCGCTGACGAATACCGAGCCATCTGGGCCGTACATGATTGTCACGCCCATGAACCACGAGTCTCGCGACTTCATCAAGTCCGGCCCATGCGAAGCGGTGTAGCCGGAACCTTGCCGCTTTAAGATGTCGTTGTTCACTCGCTTGCCGTGAATGTTGTTCATGAAAACGGTATTGCGATAGCCTGCGGGCCAGCTACCGCCGAGATAGACCATCGTGCCACAATGAGCGTGCCCACCACCGATTTCGTCTTCCTCCTCGGAACCGATGCCGTCACGGACGTTGCTCCCGCCCGTGAAATGCAGGTGATCGGCAATGGTATCGATGCGGCGATAAGCATATTGGCTCGACGCTCGATTCCGCCACGGCTCGTAATGAGCGCCCTGGATAACGTGAAACAAATGCGGGTTCACGCAGTTACAGACGAAACCTTGCCCGAAGTCATCGAAGTCGATGCCCCACGGGTTAGTCGTGCCATCCGCGAACGGTTCCCACTCGTGGCGAATCGGATGATAACGATAGACACCGCCGTCATAGTGGATTCGCTGATCGTCGGGCGTTCCGGGCTTGCCGAGCAACGAGTAATTCGTGCGACCATGCGTGCCATACAACCAGCCATCCGGCCCCCAAGCAAACCCGTTGGCGAGGTTGTGTGAGTTCGCGTGATTGCCGAAGCCATCCAGCAAGACTTGCGGCTCGGCATCCGGCACGTCATCGCGATCACGATCTGGAATGAAATAGAAGTACGGCGGCGACATCACCCAAGCGCCTCCAAATCCCACTTCGATGCCGGTCACATAGTTCAGCTGGTCGTAGAAGACCGTTCGTTTATCGAACTGGCCGTCGCCGTCAACGTCTTCGAAAATCAATATCCGATCGTTGAGTTCGCCATTACCGGGCGTCGTTCCATGATTCGGATAGTTATACGCCTCGGCCACCCACAACCGACCACGGTCATCGATACAAAAACCGATCGGCTGACGCACGTCAGGTTCGCCGGCGAAGAGTGTCACGTGAAAACCGTCTGGCACCGCCATCGTCTTCGCTGCTTCTAGTGGTGGCAGTGGGGCGTCAGTGTCCTCAGAAAATCCGACGAGCGGTGCGACGCTGAGTAACGCAACGATGAGTTGGAAGTGTCGATTCATAGGTGACGCAGTCTTGATCGCTTGGTGTGAATTGTGGAGCATCCATCTTAGTCGAAAGCCGTTTGGTGTGTCGCACACACCCTACGGCGGGTGGCTGTGGGCGGGTGGCTGTGGCGGAGTCTTCGACGCCACGGCCGATTGGAGTTCATGGTCAGCCGGGGCTTCGCGGACTCAGCCCCAGCCACCTCGTTCCGTGAAGTTATTTCCTGGACGATCATTACGACGGACCACGGTCGCGGTGATGATCGCGATGGACGGAAGAACCGCGGAGTCTCGATCGCTCAATCGCACCGCTCGACCTGAACCGGGAATCATTCGAGGCCGCGAAGGAAGACTGGGCCGTGTGAGCGTCCTCAAACGCAAGAAGCCGACGAGATCGTCGGCTTCCTGCTGCGTAATTGAATTGATCTGGTTCAGATCAGCTTCACGTTCTCGGCACATGGACCCTTTTGTCCACGGCCTTCCGTGAACGACACACGTTCACCTTCTCGGAGTTCCTCGAAACTCACGCCTTGCAGGGCCGAGTTGTGGAAGAACAGATCCTTGCCCGTTCCGGTGTCGATGAATCCGAAGCCCTTGTCCATCAGTTTTTTGATCTTACCTTCAGCCATTTCGTCCAACTTCCTCAAAAAGTATCTTTGCGATGCCGCACAAACCAACACGGTTAGGTTACACCACCGCCACGCGTTTGATTGTATGCCTTGGATTGCACGGCCGGATAGATGGCTTTCTCGCATTTCCGACTTTGTCCACAGTCGGCGGCTCGTTTTCGATGGCGATTTCGTACTGTTACGGTTGAAAGCCTTGCCGATACGCGCTGAAAAACATTTCCAACCGCATTTTCCGGTTGGCCAGGACCGGGACACAATATAGACGATACAATATCGCTCTCATTGCTGTAACAAATCGTAGAATAGGAAAAGTTCGCCGTGACAAGATTTCAATACATCGCGTTGGGAATCACAATGATGGGCCTGAACCTAGACCGTGCATCTGCCGACGAGAAGCGGCCTCACATCACGATCCGAGGCATCTATGGCGGTGTCCCGACCGAATTGCTGGAGCACAGTACGCTGAAGGACTACGGCGTGAACGCCATTTTCATGGGCTCGGGCAACCTCAGCGCCGAACGAATCACGCTGCTGAAGAAACAAGGGGCTCAAGTGTTTGCTGAGTTTAACACGATGCATGACGCCAGTTACCTGAAGGAACATCCCGATGCTGCACCGATCGGTGTGGACGGAAAAGTCAGTCCGCCGCCTCAGGGCTGGCAAGGCGTTTGCCCAACGCATCCCGGCTATCGCCGCTCCCGTATGGCTGCCTTCCGTAAGGTGTTGAACGAATTCGAGATTGACGGAATCTGGCTGGACTATCACCACAGCCACGCCAGTTGGGAACGTGATGTGCCCGACATGCCCGACACCTGCTTCTGCCAGCGATGTATCGCTCAGTTCCAACAACAAACAAAGACGGAACTGCCCGATGAACCGACGCCGCAACTCGCCGGCCTGTTGCTCGCCCAACACAAACAGACGTGGGTGCAGTGGCGCTGCGATGTGTTTACCGATTGGGTCCGCGAGTTCCGAGCGATCATCGACGAGACGCGTCCCTCAGCGCTGCTCGGCACATTTCATTGCCCTTGGACGGAAGCTGAATTCGATGGTGCCTTACGCAACAAGCTGGCCATCGATCTCAAGGCACAAGCCAAGTACATCGACGTCTTCAGCATCATGCCGTACCACGCTCGCTTCGGACATGCTGACGATCCCGCTTGGATCTCTCGGCAAACAACATGGTTGGGAAATCATCTGGGCATGACAGGCGAGCCGGGTGAACGACACAAGATCTGGCCGATCGTCCAGCTCGCGGATTGGGGCGAGACTGTTTCGGTTGATCAGGTGCGATCGGTACTGGACCACGGCACGCGCCGCCCAGCCACCGGTGTCATGGTCTTCAACTGGGGCTGGTTGAAGGAGCAAATGCCGAAGGTCGAACAGATGGGAGAATACTACCGAGCGATTCGGCAGTAGCCCCTTCGATTGTCGGCTCGTCTTTCTTTCAACCGGCCTCGCACGGCACGGCCATCGCATCAAACTTTGACGGCTACGACTAGACAAATCAAAGGGGTCAGGA
>CAUJKL010000681.1 GCA_963204995.1 Planctomycetota bacterium
TGGTGCAGGATCGTGGCGTGGATGTCATAGACCTGCGTGGGATTCAATCGGTCCAGCGGTTTGTAACCCCATTCATCGCTCGGCCCGTAACTTGTTCCACCACGGATTCCACCGCCACAGAGCCAGTTCGTAAAGACATACGGATTGTGATCGCGGCCCTTACTGCCTTGCGTGCTCGGCATGCGGCCGAACTCGGTCGTCCACAGAATGATCGTCTCGTTCAACAGCCCGCGCTGCTTCAAGTCCTTAATCAACGCCGCAGCTCCGACCGCCATGCCATAGGCCAACGGTTTGTGGTCGCGCTCGATATCCTCGTGGCTGTCCCAGTTGCGGCGTGGAAAGCTGTTGTCATTGCCGGACCAGATCTGCACAAAACGCACTCCGCGCTCAAGCAATCGCCTCGCGATCAGGCATTTGCGGCCGAAGTACTCGATCTCTTCTGGAATGTTGATCTCGTCGGGATAGGTGTTTCCGGGAGTGTCGAGGCCATACATCTTCATGATGTGATCCGGTTCGTCGGACAAGTCGAGTGCTGCGGGAGCGCTCAACTGCATCTTGGCCGCCAACTCGTAAGATCGAATTCGTGCTTCGAGCCGCGAATCGTCCGGTCGTTGCTCTTGGTAGCTGCGATTCAAGCGGTTCAGTAATTCGAGCCCTTCGCGGTCGCTGTCTTTCGTGACGAAGTGGCTGTGAGGCAGAAGGTCTTCGATTGGATTCTCTCGTTGCGGGAAAATCGCCGTGCCTTGTGTGTGCGTTGGCAGAAACGCGGAACTCCAATTCTTCGGCCCGTTCGACGCGAAGCCGCGATGGTCTGGCAAGACAACAAACGTCGGCAGATTATCCGACAGGCTGCCGAGGCCGTAACTGATCCACGCTCCCATTCCGGGAAAGCCGGGGTCTTGAAAGCCCGTCGCTTGCAAATAAGTCGCCTGACTATGGACTCCTGTTTTACCGGTCATGTTATGCACGAACGCCATATCGTCAACGCAGTCCCCCAACGGCGCAACGGCCTCGCTGATCATCTTGCCGCATTGACCGTGAGGGCTGAACTGGAACGGCGACTTCATCCACGGACCAAGCCCGTTTTGAAACGCCTCGACATGCTCGCCAAAGTCTGATGTCTCGCCGTGGTGCTTCTCTAATGCCGGCTTATGGTCGAATAGATCGATATGACTTGCCGCTCCGCCCATGAACAATTGGACGACGCGAGTCGCTTTGGGGGGATAGTGAAGAACTTTTACTACACCGCCGCTGCTGGTCAACTCGGCTCCCCAAGACCGCTGATCTCGCATCAACAAGGTGGATAAGGCAAGCCCTGCGAAGCCATCGGCGGAACGCAGCAGAAGTTGTCGTCGGTTGACTTTTAGCGAGTCGTAAGTATTCATGGGAAAAGCCCAAGCTTGATCCACTGTCTTCTTGCACTCAGTTGCAGCATCGAGTTCATCGCGAGCCGCGTGATAGTCACTCGTCCTGTTGCCGAGATCCCACCGATCGTTCCATCATCGTCAACTTGAAAATGCGATTCCCAGCTATCTTGTCGCGGATGGAAGAGTGGCACTTCGGTGCCCGTCGGTTCGTCAAGTTCATCGAGACAATCACTCTTTCGCAGATTGCAGGCGCGACATGCCAACGCCCAGTTCGCTTCACCGTCAATGCCGCCTCGGGAACGCGGAACGATATGGTCGACCTCGAACTCAACATTGAACATTGCCTCGGGGGCGTGACAATACTCGCAACGATGGTTCGCACGTTCCGCAACGGCTGGGTACGCCGGATTCACGCGTCAGCTTCCTGGATAGCATTTGCCGCTCGTTGTGCCGCCGCCGCTAATTCGGCATCGACTAATGATTCCAGTTCTGCCTTGCGCGATGTGTCGAAGGGAGTGCCCAAGTCTCGCGACTGCGTCCATTCCGCCATCAGTTCGCGCAATCGGGCTTGGCTTTCGGCCGGGAACAGTAAGTCCGGTCGACGGTCCTGAACGACGACTAGAGTGCCTCGCTGGTCGTTCGCCAACTGCATGTTCAGTGCATCAAGGGCCGCGCCCGCAGTCGTTCCGGACGATCGATGTTGCCCGCAGATTGCCCGGTACATCGTTCCGCCGTTTTCAACAGCAATGGGGACAATCGTCACGCTGGTCATCGTCTATTTCCTAATCCAAATACACAAACTCGCTCAAGTTGAATAATACACGGCAGAGATTCGCCATGCCATGCGTTTGGGCATAAGCGGCGAGCTGGCGTTGCTCAGAGTCCGTCGGCGGGCGGCCCGCTGTGAGACGCATTGCGAGTTCGATTTGTTCCGGCAGCGTAGGTCGTTCCGTCTCAATCCGTTTGGCAAAGTGCTGTGACATCACCAAGTTGAATTTGTTGTTTAGCAGCGACAACGCTTGCAACGACGTCAGCGTCTCGTTGCGCAGCGGCGTGCTTTGCGACGAGTCGGCACAATCGAGCGTCGTCATGAACGGATCGGGTTGCGAACGGGCGATGAAGCGATAGATTGATCGCCGGTGCGACGCACGATCCTCCGGGTCGAACAGATGATACTCGTAGTGCGGCGAGTGCTCCGTCTTCTCCAACACGAACAAGTAGTAGCCGGGCCCGCCCATCGCCGTGTTCATGCATCCGCTGACAGAGAGAATAGCGTCGCGAATCTCTTCTGCTTCCAGCCGCCGGCGATTCATTCGCCACAGTAGACGATTGCCCGAGTCGGCAGCGATCGCCGCTGTTGTATCGGCCGCCGTCGCACTACTGGTTTGCTGATAGACGCGGCTGGTCACAATCAATCGCTGCAACTCTTTGATCGATTGGCCGTTGTCTCGCAGTTCCGTGGCGAGCCAATCCAGCAATTGCGGGTGCGAAGGGAGTTGTCCCATGCGCCCAAAGTCATTGGGCGAGTCGACGATGCCCGTTCCAAAGTGGTACTGCCAGAGGCGATTAGCGATCGAACGCCATGTCAGCGGATGATCGTGGTGGGTAATCCAACGTGCCAGTGCGGCTCGTCGATCACCCTCGCTATGGTCGGTTGGCAACGCAAACTCGGGCCCGATCGAATCAAGGATTGGCAACGTGCCGGGTTGCACTTCATCGCGAGGCGAGTCGACGTTTCCTCGATACAGCAGTCGTACCTGGCGCGGCGTTCCCAGGGTCGGCTTGAAATTACCTTGAGGGGTGAAGTGAGTGGCAGCCGCATACACCATGCGACCTTTCGGTAAGGTCGCGAGTTGCCGTGATGCGTCGGTGATTCGCGCGTTGAGTTCAGTTCGCTGTGTCACGCGCTCGGGCATGTTGATGTTCGCCAGGAGTTTGTTTTTTCGTTTGTTTGCTTCCGCCAGTTCGAGAATCGCATTCGGATCACCCGCCGGTGCCCAGATGCCGTCCGTTAGATTCGTCTGGGACCAACGGACAGGAGCTTCGATCGAATCCAGCGAAGTAACTTCTGCCTTCAATCCGACATTGCTTCCGCTTTCATCGAAGACTTCGACTTCGGCGAGTGCCAAGATGTAATCGTTACTTCGTTCGGCGAGCTTTGTTGCGGTGATGCGAAGGTAACGAGCCTTGATGCTGTCGACCGCAACTTCGTACGGAGCAAGCCCCGGATTGGCTACGTCCGCCGCAGTCTGGTCTTTCAAAGTCGAACCGGCACTTCGTGGCGGGCGTTCTTGACTCGCGTCGTCGACCAGCAATGCGGAGTTCGCGTCATGGAGTGACGCGTCTACTTTGAACCGCATCGGAAAACCAAACCCAGCTCCAATCCCGCCGAAGTCGTCATGGCAGGGATGC
>CAUJKL010000682.1 GCA_963204995.1 Planctomycetota bacterium
TCAAGGTGTTCGATCGCCAAGCGACGACGATTGAAATGTGTGTTGCGTGTGCGAGTCATCTTTCGTTCTCCGTATGGACTTCGGCAGGGTTTCTGATTTCGGTCATCACGCAGTCAGGCGATACGCCGCTGCACTATAAATTGCATTTCCTGGCGGCTACTAGCGCGAAGCTTAGGCATTTTCGCTATGAGGCATCCTCTCGAAGGAAGCTCGACGGATAGCTTCGCCGCATCGACTGTACGACCTCGTATAGCTCGACGGTCGAACTCACTTTCATCTTCCTGAAGATGGCACGGCGTTGATTGCGAACCGTGGCGTAGCTTCTACCGGACTGGGACGCGATTTGCTTGATCTCTCGTTTGGCAACCAGCAACTCCAAGATTTCGAGTTCGCGTTTCGTCAGCGTGTCCAGGCGACGGCGAGTGGTCTTGTGGCGGCGATGTTCGCGACGGAAACAAGCGTCGGCGGCCAGCGCCTCTCGAACGGCAGCCAATACCTGCTCGGAGTTCCTGCCCGTTTTCTCCAAAAAGTCCACCGCTCCCCGCTTGACCGCGGCCACCGCCATCGAGATGGTTGCCGTCCCGGTTAGAAACACTGTCGGCAAGTGCAGCCGTTGTGTGGTCAACAGCGTTTGCAGTTGTAGTCCATCCATGCCCGGCAACATGACGTCCAAGAGTAGGCAACCCGCCTGTGGAAACGGATTGACCGGCAGTCCGTCGCACAACTCGACGGGCCTGGAATCGCTAACGGGAATGCTGAAGTGATATAAAAATGCTTCACAGGAATCGAACACCTGGGCGGGCACGTCCGCCGCCCGCAGCCAGCCCTGAAGTAGTGCTCGTGTCACGGGGTCGTCCTCGATGATGAATGCAGTCGGTGATCTCATAGCCCGGATGGCAATGGCCGTGTTGGTAAACTGCCACTATCCTGAAGAACGCTGTCGTGTCACAGCAAAATTGAGTCGAACTCGACATGCAGACCTGCTACAGTGGCTAACATGTGTCTCTGCCATGAGATGCAGTGCGTGACGACAACTGATAAGTGGCGCAATCCAGCGTTTAAATTTGGCAGTAGCAGGGGGGATCCCGATGACGCACGAGACTTCCGTGACGTCGATCAGTCTGATTCGCGACATCAAGCAAAACACACCGCAGGCGTGGGTCACGATGGTCAACTTGTATGGCCCGCTTGTCTGTGCCTGGTGTCGCCGAGCGAGCATGGGGCGAGAAGATATTGCCGACACAACGCAAGAGATTTTGCTGGCTGCTTGGGCGGGCATCGAGGGCTTTCGTCGTGAACGCCCGAACGACACCTTTCGCGGGTGGCTGCGGACCATCGCCAGGAACAAAATCTGCGACTTTTTCGAGCGTCACAAGAACCATCCTGACGCTGAGGGCGGCACTGCCGCTTACCGCCGAATGAACGAACTGCCGGTATCAGAGGAATTGCACGACGAGATGTCCGTCGAGTTGGCTAAGTTGTTTCGACGGGCCGTGGCGTTGGTGGAAACGGACTTCGCGGAGCACACCAGACGCGCATTTTGGATGACCGTCGTCGAAGAACGCTCGCCCTCTGACGTGGCCCAAGAACTTGGTATGACCGAAGGAGCGGTGCGAAACGCCAAGTACAAGGTGCTGAGACGCGTGAGGCAGGTGCTTGGCGATGAGGACTAATTGACAAGATCCAGATGGCGGAACGTCGAAGCGTCACCTGTGTTGGAGTTGCTTACTCGCGCCGCACATGCAAAACGAACTTGCTCGGAGTAGACTGAGCCATATGACTAACGACGCGCCGTCTCAGAATGGTCCCACGGGCAACACGTCACCCAGCCTGATCGTCGGGCTCCGCGCCAAGGACGAGCAGGCATGGCAGCGGTTCCTCCACCTTTACGGAGGACTGATCTATACATGGTGCCGCCGGAGCAATTTGTCGAACGAGGACGCCGCAGATATTTTGCAGGAGGTCGCCGCCACGGTCGATCGAAACATCTCCGGTTTTCGGCGCGAGACGGCGGGCGATACATTTCGAGGCTGGCTGCGAATGATCACTCGAAACAAGATCCGTGACACGTTTCGAGCTAAGAAGGGCGACATCGGAGCCGTTGGCGGGACCAAGATGCAGCTACGTTTAGCACACTTGGAATCTCCCAGCGACGAAGAAGATGCCGCCGACCGCAAAGGGGCCGCGCTGCGAGCCTTGGAGCTTGCACACGACGAGTTCGAGCAAAAAACGCCCAGGCACATTGGGAAGTCCCGACTATGGGATTTGACCCAGGCCAAGCCGGAAACACTTATGACGTTGCGAACGCACCGTGGAAAAGTAGAAGAGGTGGCGTTCAGTCCAGACGGCAATCGCTTGTATTCGGCTGGCTCGGACGGACGAATCTTCCTGCACGATATTACCCACGTCGAATTGGCAAGACTATCGCGCGGCCCCTTCTTGGTCAGCACAGGGTATGAACCGGCTCGAATTCCTGACAGCCAAATTTTTCGGACGATGACTAGCTTTGATCGGTGGAACTTGGGGACAAAAAAATAGTTGGACAGAAAAATGAACCGCAACGACCATGATAGCCTGTCTGCAATCTCTTTTTGTCCCCCCATGTTTTTGTCCAGTCACAGCGCGGTTCGGTAGTGATGCCGTTTGCAGGTCGGACGCCTCGTCCGACCAAGAACCCGTTTGAAACATCGGACGGACGAGGCGTTCATCCTTGATTTCTTCAAACGGTATCACTACTCGCGATCCGTTCGGGTGCAATTGAAACGGTGACGCGTCTCGCCGCGGCTATTTAACCAGCTCCAGTTCAACTCTCCTGGACGCCAACGCGTCGCACCGGCATAATCCCCCAGATGAGAGCCTATCACCTGGAGAACCTGAGCCACGACGCGGTCCATGATTATATTCCTTTTTGTCCGGCGGCGGAACTTTCCGACGGCGAGACTTCGGAACGCGAGCGGCCAACAGCTTCTGCAGTTGCAGTCCATCCATTCCGGCCAACGTGACGTCTAAGAGTAAGCAACCCGCCTGCGGAAATGGCACGACGGGGAGTTGCTTGTCTGGATCGATCGGCGTGGAGTCGCCCGGCGCAGGAATGTCGAAGTGGTGGAGAAAGGATTCACACGAGTCGAACATCTGAGCCGTCTCCTCAACCGACCGCAGCCAACCGTTGAGCAATACTCGCATCACTGGGTCGTCTTCGATAATGATTACGGTGGGTGTTTCCATAGCTGGCATGGCACAAGCCGTCTCGTCGGTAGGACAGATTTCCAATCCGTCCTACCAACAGCGGTGGACCGTCATCGTTCTGAGGAACGTGCCACCTCAGACTTCATCGCTGAGGTCATTAAGGTCATCCCACAAAGGCCCGTTCCAGAACTCGTCGGAGTCGAGCGACAGGTCGATGGAGGTCGCGTATGCGCTGACGGTCGTCGTCGGTTCCGTGACGACGAATCGTTCAACAACAGGCCGAGCAGAGATCAAATCAAACTCGTCCGTTCCATCGTCGGACAAGTTTCCGCTCTCTCGCGTCAACGCGACAGTTCGCAAGAGCGGGATCTCGTTCTGATCGATGGCTTCCGTGTAGAACCCTGCTACGATAAATCGATAACTACTATCTGATTGGTCGTTGCTGTAGATGGTAACATTCGCCGTGAACCACTCTTTCATAGCGTTGCCGTGAAAGTAGAGGCTGAACGGCAACGATCCGCCCGGCTGGATGGTTTTCGATCCCGAAAGGCTGGTCCAGAACGCGGGCACCTGATTGTGGGCGATGCTGATACGGTCGACGGTCAGTGGAAAGTTGCCACGATTGTAGATGCGAAAACTCTTCTCAATGGTCGGGCAATAATCGAATGGCGCGCAGACCGCGTTGAATACGATTGGACTATGCGCACCGTTCTGCATGATGGTTCCCGTGCCCTGTCGTACCGCGATTTCCGGATTGACGTAGAAGACATAACGCTGCCGCAGTTCACGTTGATCGACGTCGTTGGAACGAATGACGAGCGTCGAGTCGTAGTTCCCGGGCTCGGTTGGCATGAACCGAACTTTGAAGGACAGCGACTGCCCACGGACAACTTCCTTCGTGCTGGTGGGAGCGGCTTCCAGGCGAAACGCATGCGAACTTGTACCGCTATCCAAGAAGGGTACGTCAACTCGCAGTGGCAGATAGCCGGTACTGGTGACCGTTACCGTCTGCACCCCATCCATTTGCAAGTCACCTTGAAACTTGACCTCCATGTTCGGTTCGGCCACGGTCGTAATCTTCTTTCGGATTACGGGTGACTGCGTGTCGTTCGACGTGAAGACAATGTCAGCCTGATAGATTCCCTGCTGCGTGGTGCTGAACGCGACTGTGAAAGTCCTTGACTGGCCATACTCCAAACTAAATGGCGTCGCGACGCTGGAGAGTGCGAAGGGCGATGGGGAGTGTGCAGTCTCAAGCCGCACCCCGGTAACGGTCAACGGAAAAATGCCAGTATTCCGGACAACCAGTTTCTTCGAGAACTCGCCTTCGATGGTCACGGAGAGATTGGCGTCCGCGATGTCAGCCAGTTGCTTGATGATCAGCGGATTGCGAGAATCGTTGGTCTGCATCTCCAGCTTGCCACGATATGTCCCCACGCCGTTAGGCGTGAAACGAACAACGACGTCAACTGAACCGTCCTTAGGCACGACTTGTGGTTTTAACGGGGAAGTAATCGCGTAGTTTCTGGAAGGCAGTCCGATCGCATCCATGACCTGCCAGGTCGCTGGATTAAACTCGAGCGTCCCCTTGCCACGATTCGTCACTTGGAACGTGTGGTCGATAAACCCCGGTGCCTTCTTCGCATTCAGTTCGACGACATTCACATCGGGCCGCAGCTCAAGACGCAGCGGCACCTCGATGCGAGCGAAGTTCGGACGATTCGTGCGCACCACCAGGGTTACCTCGTAGAGTCCGCTGCGGTTGGTCGCGGGCGAGACGCTGAAAGGAGCCTTCTGGCCGGGCTGCAATTTGGACTTGCTTGGCCCGGATAGAGTGAATGCTGATCGGTCGGCTCCCTCCAGCGACACGCCTAGGATCCGGACGGTCTTCGCGCTGTTGTTGATCACTCCCAACCGGGACTGTTCGCCGGTTAGCACGATCGCGCCGTTGACGGTTGACTCTGCTCCTTGCAAGATACCGACACGGACTTTTGGCAGGTTCTGTTTCCGCAGCGACACATTCTCGAACGAGACGGGTGTGGGCGCGGATTCTGCGGCGACGCCATTTCGTTCCGCAGCACCCATGTCTTCCGATTGGATCGCCGCCGCTTGCGGCAACTCCGGCTCGTAAGCGAACTCCAGCTGTAAGGCGTCGGCAGCGAGTAGCGACCGGTTCTCCAATGTCTCGAAACAATGCTGTCGCTGGCGTCGCCGGTTGACTTGTCGAAATTTCCTGCCGCGAATCAGTACGTTCACGTGTTGGATCATGGACATCGTTTCAGTTCCTTGTGGACGGGGTCTGTTACTTCAACTTGACTTGCTTTCAGTTTTCGCGGCATCCTTGGTGTCGCTCGACGGTCGTCGTTTTGTTGCTACAAAGAAGAACGCAGGCTTGTCACACCAGCTTGTCGCAATGGGCGCGGACTTACGCTAAAGTGGTGCGGTAGTTGGGTTTTCTCGAAACCGAAGGGCCGAGGATCATGCGTGGGATGACTGAGCAGTAGCTGATGAGGGATTGCATGACAGACACTACATCCGTCAGTCTTATCGCTGGCCTCCGCGAGCGCGATCCAGTCGCGTGGGAGCGGATGGTGAAGCTGTACAGTCCGCTCGTCTATTCGTGGTGTCGGCGGTCAGGGATGAGTTCCGAGGATGCTTCGGACACGCTGCAAGAAATCTTGCGAGCAGCTTGGGCGGGGATCAACGGATTCCGGCGCGACCGACCCGAAGATACCTTTCGCGGCTGGTTGCGGATCGTCGCTCGGAACAAGATCCGCGATGCCTTCCGCAAAAAAGGGAACCAACTCGACGCCGCTGGTGGCACCGCGGCGCATATGCAGATGCAAGCGGTGCCAGAGTTGGAGGAGACTCCCGACGAAGTTTCAACCGAGACAGCCGAGCTGTTTCGCCGCGCGATGGAGCTCGTCGAGATTGAGTTTGAGGAGGCGACGCGTAAAGCGTTTTGGCTGACTGCGGTCGACGGTAAGTCCCCCGCCGAGGTGGCCGCTCAACTTGGCCTGACCCCCGGTGCCGTGCGGCAAGCCAAGTACAAAGTGCTCCGCCGGCTGCGACAGGCGTTGGGTGATGAAGATTAACCTTCAAGACGTGTGACACGGCATCGTTCTACGTTAGTGATGAACTCTATTGCGCCCCGGATATGCCCATGAGTCCCTCGAAACCATGCCCTGAGCTGAGTCAACTGCAGGCGTTCTCCGCAGGCACGCTGGACGACGACGAAGCGGCCATCGTGGCTGAGCATCTGGATGAGTGCTCCGTCTGTGAACAGAAACTGACTGAATTGGAGTGTGGATCCGGCCCCCTGCTGGAAGGGCTGCGGCAACTCCCCGACACGGATTCGAGCGGCTCGGCAGATGCCTTCTCCAACGAGCCTGAACTGGGAGAAGCAGTCCGGCGAATGACGGACGAAAGTGAGGCGAACCGGTCGGGTTCAGGGAGCGGCGGCGAGGGCGATACCGTTGACGACGCGAACGATCCGCTGCTGGGTGCGCGATTCGGTGCCTATCAGATCGAGCAGCTTATCGGCAAGGGTGGCATGGGGCGAGTTTATCGAGCCCGTCGCGTCGACTATGAGCAGACCGTCGCGCTGAAGGTCGTCCGCCGTGACGTAGGTGGCGAAGAGCTGGCCAAGCGATTTAAGAAGGAGATCAGTCTTCAAGCTCGCGTCAGCCAACACCCGAACATCGCTGGTCTGATCGATGCGGGAGTTACCGAAGATCACCAGCCGTATCTGGCGATGGAGTATGTTCCCGGAGTCCCGATCGACCAGTTCTGCAACGAGAAGGAGCGGAGCCTCCGCGAGCGGTTGCAGCTCTTCGTCAAAGTTTGCAGCGCCGTCGCGTATGCCCATAAACTGCTCGTCATCCACCGCGACTTGAAACCGAGCAACATCCTCGTCACCGACGAAGACGAGCCGTGGCTGGTCGACTTTGGCATCGCCAAGGAACAACAAGCTCCTGACGTGACGGTGACACACTTCCAAGCATTCACACCCGAATACGCCAGCCCCGAGCAAGTCCGCGGCGAGCCGCTGACGACCGCGACCGATGTCTATTCACTTGGGGTCGTGCTGTACAAACTCGTTACCGGCACGAAGCCTTACGAGATCAAAGGACTCAGCAAGGCGGAAGCCGAGCGGTTGATCTGTGAAGTCGATCCCCCAAAGCCAAGCCAGCGCGCTGGCCAGACGACAACGGCTCCCTACACTCCGCCGGAATCTCAAGACACATCCACGCGGGCGCACCTCAGCCCCTCGCGGCTCCGTCGTCAACTTGTCGGTGACCTCGACGCCATTCTCTTGAAAGCTCTCGAGAAGCAGCCCGACGACCGCTACGCCTCCGTGGCCGACCTCGCGGCCGACATCAACCGTTACTTGGCCGGCGAACCGGTCGAGGCGACGCACCGGACAGTCTTCTACGTGATGCTCAAGTTCATTCGACGAAATCGGCTTGCGATGGCTTCAGCGAGCGCGATAGTGATCAGCTTGATCGTGGCGACCGTGATCACAACGGCGGGGCTATTGGCAGCACGGAAGGCCGAAGCGGAAGCAAGGGGTGCCGAGGCCCAGGCACAAGCCTACTTTGACCTCACGGCGAAGACCTTTGAGGGGTTCCTGGAGCACTTGGACCGGCCCGACTTGCGTGAAGATCCGCGAGCTCAGGAACTCCGAACTGATCTCGCAAGGCGTATCTCTGATGTCTTTGGCAACTTGCAAAGTGAAGGGAAAGGAGATGTGAGCAAGCAACTCGCAACAGTTCGTCACCTGCTGGGGGTTGCCGCCATCTATGCGGGGCGCCCCGAAGATGCACTGCCTGAGCTTGAGGCTGGCCTCGCGCTGCGTGAGAGACTGGTCGAGGCGTCTCCCGCGGACTTGGACCTGCAACGACAAAGGGCCATTTCGTATGGAATGATCGGTCGTATGCACCGTGCAAACGGTGATGCGGATAAGGCAGAGGCGTCGCTGACGCGTGCCTGCACGCTGTTCGAGCAACTCGTCGCAGTGGCACCTCACGATCAAACATATCAAAGCGACCTCGTTAAGTGCTATGACCAGTTGATGCTGTCGCAGCGAAGTTTCAGGTCACTCCAATCCGCGCTAGCAACTACGGAGAAAGAGGGTGCCCTCGCGGTCAAGCTCGCCGAGCAATACCCCGACGAGGAGGACGTGCTGACAGATCTTGTCGTTCATTACATCAATGCATCGGCGATCCATACAGACTCGGGCGACTACGATGCCGCACTGCGCGATCTCGAAAGCGCGCGGCCCGTCGCCGAGAAGTTGCTTCAGATGGGATCGGGGACCAAGTACCAGCTCAAGCGTCTGGCAACTGTCGACAACAACCTGGCCCTGATCTATCACCACATGGGCAAGTTTGAAGAGGCAGATGCCGCGTTTCAGCGAGCGATTGACGCCGGCCGGCGATTGCTGGTCTCCCCCCTTGACCGTGATCTCGCCGACACGTTTAAGAACTACGCTGATCTCGAGGCCGACCGACAGCAACACAGTCACGCGGCGGCCTTGTTGGAGGAAGCCGCGGACATCGCGCAGACACATCTCGATGCCGACCAAACCAGCCTGCAGAATCGCTTTGAGTTGCACGTGATTAAGCGCAGGCTCGCCGAGGTGTTGCTTAAGCAAGGGAAAGCCGACGATGCCCTCCCGCTGTTAGAGGCCTGCGCCGCCACTTTCGATGATGTAGCCTCACGGATCCAAGCACAACCGATCCTTCGAGAGCAAGCCCTGTGCGGTTTGGCTCTAGCCCAGACTTGGTTGCAACTGGAGCGATTGGACCAGATCGAGTCCCGCCTCGATACATCGCGCGACGTTCTTCAGCGTCTCCTACAAGCCCAGCCTGAGAATGTACTTCTTCGCGCCAATCTGGCCCAAGTCTTGAATGTCACGAGTATATATTTTGGTCGTGCCGGAAACGCGGGTCGCGCAATTGAACTCGCTGAGCAGGCCGTGCGCGAGCAGACACAATCTGCAGCAATTGCTGGAGATGACACCCGCATGCAGGAGGCGCTGCGGGAGTACGAAGACCGCCTCGTGATGCTCCGAGACCAGCGGCGATAACTGCCGAAGTATACCGTCGTTCAGTCTGAAGCGGTGGGCGCATTCTCCGCGTTGCGAATCAGCATGCGGATGATTGCCAGCCATGCACTCGCAGAAACAAGCCCGTTACCCAGCGGTAGCAACAGTGGCGTTTCATGTAACTCCTGGCGGATTTGGTTCTCAGCTTCGTTTTCGACGCCATTGATGACTCCGTCGCCCGGAGTGATGATGCCGTCTCCCATCGTAGGATCTGGCGCGAACAGGTCGAAAAAGAAGTCCAGCCAGTACCCGGCACAGGAGCAGGGGGCCAGAAAGGGACACCCCAAAAGCCTGCAACGCCAAAAAGTTCCAATTTCACCGATCACCTGTATGGGTATCCCTGTTGCGTCTCTTTGTCCCTCTAGCGCCAAAGGAGTGCATCATGGCACATCGGCTTTAGAGGCCGTCCGGCCTTAGGGTTCTTTGTTTTGGTTCGATTTTCATAGGTTGTACAGCCTCAGGATCTTTTGGGCTACGACAAGCAGCCCGATCTCGGCAGGCGTTCGTGAGAGGCTGCGACGATCACTCGCAGTATTACCGCGAGTCCGTAAGACCTGGCGAGGCCAATTTTTGTACTAGCAAAACATGACCTAAGCCGGACGGCATCTAAAGGCGGTACTCCAACGAACACTTTGAACCAACTGCGACATAGATAGCGCGCGGCATTTGGAGTGCTGTGACTTGTCACAGCTTTCGTTTGCGGCGGAGCCGCTTTTGCCTTGCGGGGCGGCAGGACGTAAAAAGTGGCTGCGCCACAAAAGGGGAAAGCGGCGACAAGTCGCCGCAGTCCATATCGTTCGGGCGATGACCAGCTTTGAGCGGTGGAACTTGGTGGCAGAAAAACGGTTGGGCAAAAACATGAGCGGCAACCATCGCGACGGCCTGTCTGCAATCTCTTTTTGTCCCCCCATGTTTTTGCCCAATCGCGGCGCAAACCCGATCGGGTGTAATTGATCCCGTTACACGCCGCGCTGCGGTTATCGGGCCACCTCCCACTGTCCTGGACGTCAACGCGCCATACCGGCATAATCCCAAACATGCGAGCCTATCATCTGGAAAACCTCAGCCACGACGCGGTCCACGGTTACATCCCTTTCTGTTCCGCCGCCGAACTCACCGAGGGCGAGACCGCAGAACGCGAGATTATCGATCATCCGTGGGTGCAGCGGCTGCGACACATTCACCAGCTGCAAACGGCTTGGTGGGTCTTTCCGACCGCCGAGCACACTCGCTTTCAACATGTGCTCGGCGTGATGCATCTGGCCAGTCGAGCGATCGAGAAGCTGTACGACAGTCTGCGCGATGTCTGCCCCGACGTGCCGAGTCGTGGGTATGTCGAGTCGCTGATGCGGATGGCGGGTCTGCTGCACGATGTGGGGCACGGGCCGTTCGGGCATTTTCTTGATACGTATTTCCTGAGTGACTTCGGGCTCACGCACGAGACGCTCGGTGCCAAGATCATCGAAGAAGAGCTGGGAGATTTGCTGCGTGGTATCCGCCGGAATCCGAACAGCTGTCTCGACGACAGCGAGACGCTCGATCCGGCGCAAATCGCGTGGTTGATTCAGCGGCCGCGAGGCGACGAGGGCCAGCAGCAACCGAAGTGGTTGTGCCTGTTGCGGGGGTTGCTGAGCGGGATCTATACGATCGATAACATGGATTTTGTATTGCGCGACGCGTACATGTCGGGTTACAGCCGAGAAGCCTATGACTTGGAACGTTTGTTGCACTACAGTTTTTTCACGGACAAAGGACTAACGATTCACGATCGCGGTATCTCCGCGCTCGTGCGATTCATGGGCGTCAAGTCGGACCTGTTTCGGTCGATCTACTTTCATCGCACCGTCAAAGCGATCGACCTGACGCTGGCGGATCTCTTTAAGGAGAGTAAAGGATATCTCTTCCAGGGAAATCCGGCGGAGGAGCTGGAGGCTTATCAAGGCTTCACTGAGTCATCCGTGCTGGTCGACGTTTCACGCTGGCTCAAGAGCAACGATTTGACTCAACGCGAGTTAGGCAAGAAGTGGCAGAAGCTTCTCAATCGTCAGTATTCATGGCACATGGTGTGTGAGCGAAATTTGGTGTTTGCGGAAGCGGATCGTGAGGTGAGTAACATCTTCAGCGATCAGGGAGTGGTTTCCATGAAACTTCGAAACGCACTTCCGGATGTGCTGCGCGATTTACCGCTGCGCGTGGACATTGCGAGGCATATTCATCGGCCGCATACCAAGGGCCCGGCCAGCGGTCAGAATTTTCTGTACGATTCCGCGCGCGATGCGGTCCGCCCTTTGACGACCAACGAATTGTTCAGCCACGCTCCCGTCAGCCATCGCATCTGCCGCGTCTATGCCGAGAGCTTGGAGCACCGTCAGGAACTTACGACGGCGCTCGACAGCTTGTTGGGCGGCCGCTCGGCAGATGATCTGACAAACATGTAGAGGAAATGACCACGTCCGAATGACCAAAGACCAATGACCAATGACCAATGACCAA
>CAUJKL010000683.1 GCA_963204995.1 Planctomycetota bacterium
ATTCGCCGGTTTGATATCGCGATGCACCAAGCCGTGCAGATGAGCGTGTTCCAAGCCGACCGCAGCCTGACGAATGATCTCGCAGGCATCGCCGATGGGCAATTTGCCGTAGCGACTGAGCAACACATTCAGGTCCAACCCCTCGGCATATTCCAGCACGAGGAAGTGAACTCCTTTTTCCTCGCCGCCGTCGAAGGCTTGAATGATGTTCGCGTGGTGGAGCTTGCCGACTGCTTTCATTTCGCGTTTGAAGCGTGCCACCATCTCGGGATTACGCAGATGCTCTCGCGGCAACAATTTGATGGCGACTTGCTTATCGAGATGCGAGTGGCGAGCCAGATAGACCGCTCCCATGCCGCCTTGGCCAAGTCGCGAGAGCAATTCGTAGTCACGCAGCCGCGCGAGCGGTTCGGGGGAAGATGCAGTTGATTCAGCAGTCATGACAAGACCTCGGGTTAATTAATGTAGCCGTCACGCTCCGTCGTGACGAGCCTTGCAGCGTTAAGTTGGAACTGTTGTTGGACATCGTTTCAGGGACTGCGGGCGGAGTGGACAGGCTCATCACGGCGGAGCGTGATGGCTACGGTGGCGGAGCGTGATGGATCGTTTCGGGAACGGCATTCCAGCGATTGAGTAAGTTGGTGAACCAATCGCCTGCCACGGGCGCGGGGCCGGGTGGAAGGGCACCGATCCAAGGTCGCGCTCCGTAATCGTCTGCGAGCCAGAGCGGGCAGTCGATGGGAAAGCGGAGATAGTTGCGGTCAGTGCGCTCGAGGCTGAGCAATTCCGTATGCCAGATCTTCATGCCGCCCGGCTGTTGGATCACGCCCGAGTCTTTCGTTTGGAAGTGAGCCGAGTTGTCGGCGATCCTCCATGTTTGCGCAGCGGCTGTCGCGAGGTCGTTGTCGAGCGGAAATCCGGCCAACATGCGTGTACATGCAATGCCGCCCAACGGCGTGTGAAAGTGGTTGCGCAGGCTCGCGGTGCCCGGGATGACGTCAGACTGTCCAAGCAGTTTGTAATGCAGCCAGCCCCGCGAGAAGCCCAAAAACGTGTTGTTGACCACCGCCAGTGACTGGCCCTCGCGATCAGAATAATCTTGCTCGATCGACATGCCCGTGCCGCTCGCCGTTCCATCGAACAGATTGCCCTCGATGGCGATCGCGTGACGGCCGTGGTGGTCAGGTATCGACGTGATGTTCAGTGCGTTATAGATCGAACGATTGAACCAATTGCGGGTGATCATCAGATCGGAAGCATCATCCGAGAGAAATACTTCCACGGGCGTGGCGAACGCGGACTCGCGAATCACGATCGGGAGCGGAGACGTCTCCGCCGAATGCTGACGCAGTTGAAACAAGCGAACCAAAGGCACGGAGAACCAGTCGTTGCCGCTAACTTCGGCTCGCGGATCGTTCAGTTTCACGAGGCATCGTTCAAGGACCAATCCCCCGACGCTCCAGCCATCGATGACGGTCGTATCGCGTGTGTCGTCGGAGCGGAATACCAGCCCGTGCAAGCGAAAGCCGGTTGTCGAGTGAACGCGATGCAGGCTCATGAACTTCGAAACCGTTCGTGGCAGCGAGTCGGGGACACCATCGATCACGGTGTCGCAGCGGGAGATCAAGCCGGTGTCGGGTGGCGGCCGCAAGATGTCCAACGATTCGGTGTAAGGACCGCGGTCAAGAATCTCGACGACTTG
Organism: Planctomycetota bacterium; assembly: GCA_963204995.1. Classification (GTDB taxonomy): domain Bacteria; phylum Planctomycetota; class Planctomycetia; order Pirellulales; family Pirellulaceae. The sequence goes on from CAUJKL010000683.1 coordinate 1,703, forward strand.
TCCTGGCTGCAACCTGCGCAGGGCAGAGTTGATCGACGAGAATTCGGCGCTGCCGTCTAGCGCCACCGACAGGATCTTGCGTCCCGCGAGCCAATCGTCGAGCGGTGGAGGCTCCAAAGTAGCCGTCACGCTCCGCCGTGACGAGCCTTTTGGGGCAACGTCAGAACTGTGGTTGGAAGTTGCCTTAGATTCCGGGTCAAACTTCGAAGGCTCAGCACGGCGGAGCGTGCTGGCTACATTGCGGCGCGTGCGCGCGACTTTGGCTCGCCAGACACACGCGACCAATGCGACTACGATCGCAGCAGTGAGGATCCACTTCCATCGCGAGGCTTGCCGTGGCGGGACTTGGGCTGCCGGCGAAGCGGCGGGGATGGTACTCAACGGAGATCTCGCGAACTCGATCGTCTCCGCCTCGGCTTGTCGACGACTCACAACTTGCGACAAGCCCCGCAAATCAGCGCCGTGCGTGAACGGGGCCAATGCCGCAGCCAGCGAATTGGCATCCGGCCAACGATCGTCCCGCCGAGCCGCCAGCGCTCGATGCACCACTTCGGCCAACGCGTCGGGGACCTCGGGGCGGAGCGATTGCAACGCTGCGATGTCGCCGCATTGGGCCGCCTGCAATCGGTCGAGCAGCGAAACGGCTCGACTGTGAGGTGCCTCGCCGGCCAGCAGCCGATACAGCGTCGCCCCCAAGGCATAGATGTCGGTTCGCTGATCGACATCGCGGCTGTTATTGAGTTGCTCGGGCGACATGTAGTTGAGTGTGCCCAAGACGTTGCCTTCTGACGTCAAATCCGCGGAGTGCTCGTCCCGCTCCAAGAACACAGCCAGCCCGAGATCCAGCAGCTTGACCGTGCCATCGACCGAGAGCATCGCGTTGGCCGGTTTGATATCGCGATGAATCAGCTGGCCAACGACATGAAAGTGGCTGACGCCCAGTGCCATTTGCCGCACGAGCTCGCAGGCATCGGCCACCGATAGCGGGGCGACCGTTCGTTCGACTTCGGCCAGGTTCGCGCCCGCAATGCATTCCATCACGAGATAGGGAACGCCGTCCACTTCGTCGGCGTGCAGCGCGCGGACGATGTTGGGATGATCCAACGCCGCGACGACTCGCATCTCGCGCAGGAACCGTCCCAAGGACTTCGAGCTGGCGTGATGCAGCATCTTGATGGCGACGACCCGGTTGAGTCGATCGTCCCAGGCACGCCACACCTGCCCCATCCCACCGCTGGCAATTAAGCCTTGCCAACTAAAGCCTGAAAGTTGAATGGGAGGCGTCTGGGGACTGAGCCCGCGGATCGGGCAATTCGGAAACGTGCGGGAGTCAAGCCTCGCGAGAAGTGAGCCAAACTCCGCGTCTTCCTTACCATCGGCGTCGGCCTTAACGATTCCCGCCAATTACATCACAGCCCCGTATGCTCGCTGCTCCATTCGCGTGAGCAGCGTTTGACAGGACAGGCAAGCATCTAAATGGCCCGACAGCCGCTCGGCTTCCTCGTCAGAGACGTTCCCCGTCGCTAGGCGGTTCAGGTCAGATCGGGTCGGGCAAGCGGTCGCGGTCATTCGAGTCCTCCACTAGTATAACGAACTCGCGCACGCGCGCTACTCGTCGGGAGGGGTTTCGCCTTCCCTGCGATTCCATTCAGGAAATTCGGGCCCCAACAATTCGCCCAGTTTTGTCCGAGCGCGGTTGATCCGAGCGCGAACCGCACCTCTCGAGAGCCCCAGTTCGGCGGCGATGTCGGCGACTTCCTTGCACTCGAAGAATCGGCAGTGGCCATCAAAACCGCTCAAGAGAACAGATTGCCAAGATCGTGACCGTTGGGAATCCTGCCACGACCGGTCGAGTGCGACAGCATTTCACAATAAATCCGCGACCGTTGCAAGACTCGCCGTTCTGCTTCTGCCGACCATGAGCCAACTGGCACCAAATGGAAAACGCGATGATTGGCGATCACCTTGAGGCTTTACGGAATACCACGGACTTGCCCCGTGGACTCATACGTTCGTCGCTCGGAAAAGCTAGTGCGAGCGACAAGCGTGAAGCCTCGGAACTGCTGCTGCTGTGATTCGGCGGGCAGTTTCTTCGATCTCTTCCTCGGTCGTGAAACGCCCGAGGCTGAAGCGGATCGAAGCACAAGCACAGCGGTCGCACAGTCCGATGGCTTTAAGAACGTGGCTGGGAGTGCCGGACTGGGAGGAGCAAGCGGAACGAGTCGAGACGGCAACGTCGCCGATCTCGCGAATCAAGTTCGTGGCATCGACGCCGTGAAAACAGAGGTTCGTGGTGTTGGGAAGGCGGCGCCGTACGTCTCCGTTGACGGACACATTGGATAACGGAAGCAGACGTTCCTCCAACAGGTTGCGAAGCCGAGAGAGGCGCGCCGCCTCGTCGTGCATCACTTCCTTCGCGATCCGGCATGCTTCGCCAAAACCGACGATTCCCGCAACATTGAGTGTGCCACCGCGCAGGCCCTGCTCTTGCCCGCCTCCAGCGATCAGCGGGCGGAGGGCGATCTTGGAGCGTCCGCCGCACACGAACAGCGCTCCCACTCCTTTCGGTCCGTAAAGCTTGTGAGCCGAGAAGGCCATCAGATCGACGTTATCCGCACGGACGTCCACCGGAATCTTGCCGACGGCTTGCGTGGCGTCGGTGAAGAACAAGGCTCCGCTACGATGCGCGATCTCGGCGGCTTCTCGGATGGGATAGAGCGTGCCGATCTCGTTGTTCGCTGCCATCAGTGAAACGAGTAGCGTCCGTCGCAGCGGAACCCGGCGTGCCAACTCGCGCAGATCGATGTTGCCGGGACGATTCACCGGCACGTAGGTCACGTTCAGCTGCTCTTCGAGTTGGCGGCACACTTCCAGCACGGCTTTGTGTTCCGCCATCGTGGCTACGATCGTCTGCCCGCCGGTTTGCCTGGAGTGCGTCAGACCTTTCAACGCCAGGTTGATACTCTCGGTGGCACTGCCCGTAAAAAAGATCTCGCTCGGTTGAGCATTAACGAGCCGCGCCACGTGATGCCGCGCTTGTTCGACGGCGGCTGCTGCCTCACGTCCGAAGATATGGTTACTGGCGGGATTGCCGAATGCGCCGAAGATATAGGGCATCATGCAATCGCGCACCCGCCGATCGATCGGTGTGGTGGCGTTGTAATCCAGATAGATGGGGCTTTCGTACACGGCAATTCTTGTGCGGCAAGGTCATGATGAACGTCCGTGCTCCCCGGCGACTCGTAAAATCACCGCTTCCCTGATTACTCGATTGTACCTTCCCATTTAGGCGAGCGGCAGATAAGAACGTACCAGTCATAACCCGATGAGGCAGTGAAAGAATTGGGACAGGCACCTCGCAACCATCCACAAACGTGGAGAAACACGCACAACAGCTCGGAGCCAGTCCCATTTTTTCTTCGTGTCGGTGTAGGTAACTCCGTCAACTGGCCAGGGTGGCTCCGCGGCTGTGCCGCTCTGCCCTGACATGTGTAGCCGCTTTCGAGGCAGAAGACTGGTGTGTAACGTTCAGGGCTTCATCCTGGGACGTGACCGGCTCCACTAAAGTACTGCGAGCGCGACATTCATGTAGACGACAATCCCAAGGATGTCGATGATGCCCGCGACAAAAGGATTGCTCATCAGGGCAGGGTCCAGCCCAAGCCGCGCAAACATCAGCGGTAGCATTGCACCAAGCAACGTTCCAGCGACGACGATCAGTATTAACGTAATCGGAATGACGAGCGCAGCGGTCGCGTCCGGAGCCAATCCGGAAAGCCAAGCAGCAAGGTAACCAAGCAACGCCAATCCACCACCAAGCAGCATCCCCATCGCAAGTTCGCGATTGATCACACGTACCCAATCACGTAGCGACACATCGCCCATCGATAAAGCGGTGATCACCAGCGTGGCAGCCTGATTTCCCGTGTTACCGCCCGTCGAAATGATCAGCGGCAGAAACCAAGCCAGCCAGACCGACGCCGCAAGTCCGTCTTCGTATCGACGCAAGGCGAATGCCGTCAGAAACGCTGCACCAAACAGGATCGTCAACCACACGCCGCGTTTCCAAGTCAGCGTCAAGATCGGCGTCTTCAGATAGCTGGCTTCCAGCGGCTCGACAGCAGCACTCCGATGGGCATCTTCGGTCGCCTCTTCACGCACCACATCGATAATGTCGTCGTGCGTAATAATTCCCAGCATCCGGTGCTCGTGATCGACGACGGGGATCGCCAGCAAATCGTAATGTGCAACTTTTCGAGCGACTTCCTCCTGGTCCTCCAACACATCCGCCGACAACAGGTCCGTCTCCATCAACTCAGCCAGCGTCGTTTGTGGCTTACCAATGGCGGAGATCAGATCGCGAGCCGACACCAAGCCGCGCAAGTGGTCCGTCTCGTCGACGATGTAGAGGTAGTAGATCGTCTCCAAGTGCTCGGCCTGTCGGCTTAACTCGTCGAGTGCCTCACGAACCGTCAACGACTCACTCAGCTTCGCCGCCTCGGTGGTCATCACCGCACCGGCCGATCCCTCGGGATACGCTCGCAACCGCATAATCTCGCGGCGAACCTCGGCGGGCAGCAACGGAAGAATCTGATCGACGGTTTCCGGGGGCACTTCTTCGAGTAAGTCGACGCGGTCGTCGGAAGCCAACTCGGCAATTAGCTCCGCAACTTCAGCACGATCCTGCGTCTCGAGCAGCGAAACCTGTTCCTCGTGCGGGAAGAAAGTGAAAATCTGTTCGCGAACGCGAGGTTCGGCGAACTTCAAGACTTGCCAGGCTTCGTCAGGACTAAGCCCCTCCATGAACTCAGCGGTGCGGGCCGGATGCAAGGCGGTACAAAACTCGCGCAGATCGGCTTCCATGTGCTCTGCGAGCATCTCGCGCAGCTCGGGCAGATACAGCGTGTTGATCATGAAGTCCAATTCTGCGGCGGATGTAGTGATCGCGGGATGTTCGACGAATCAGAGTTCGTCCGGTAGAGCGACCATCTTCACCTGCCTTCGAACTCGCTCACCGCCGCGAAGGACGACTAATTCTTGGGTCGAGCCAATTGGCTTTTGCTCGACGACGTCTTGGAGATCGCCGGGCGAGCGAACGGGGATTCCTGCAAACTCCACAATCACATCGTCGCTTGTAATGCCGGCCTCAGCGGCAGGCCCGGACGGTACGGTCGCCAAGACCCACACTCCCGCGCGGGCTGGCAGCTCCAGTTGCTTGGCCGCCTGTGCGGTAAGTTCGCCGATTCGAATTCCCAAATACGCCCGGCGGACTTTCCCGAATTCAAGCAATTCATTCACGACCCACTTGCCGCGATTAATCGGAATGGCAAACCCGATACCCTGGTAGCCTCCACTGCTTGATGCAATGGCGGTATTGATTCCGATCACCTCGCCATCCAGATTCACCAACGGCCCGCCGGAGTTTCCGGGATTGATGGCGGCGTCCGTCTGTAGCAAACGCCCGCGACGGATCTTGTCGATACCCCGTCCTTTGCCACTGATAATGCCGGCGCTCACGGTGGCTTCCAGCTCGAAGGGACTGCCAATGGCGATTACCCAATCACCAATCTCTAACGCTTCCGAATTCCCTAGTCGCGCCGCCGCCAACTCGTTGATCGGCTCGACGCGAAGAATTGCGAGATCGCTCGAGGGATCCGTCTTGATGTCAGTCGCAATGAGTTCTGAACCATCGGGGAATCGAACGGTGACTTCGTCGGCGTCTTCAACGACATGATTGTTAGTCAGGATAACGCCGGCTTTGTCGATCACGACTCCGGAACCGACATGTTCGGCAACACCCGGTTCGCCGCTGCCATCGCCAGGGACGGGAAACGGTGGCCGACCGTCTGGGAAGAGCCCTCGAAAGCGGGGATCTTGCAGCAACTCATTCATTGCCGCCGCTCGGTCGTCGCGAGTCAGGTTGAACTTCGATCGAATTGTCACGACAGACGGACCTGCGTCCTCGGCCGCGAAGCGAAATGCTCGCGAAAGCGACTTTGCGTGAGAGACCGCGGGATCCGCCTCTTGCGATTGTGCGACCGATGTTATGAGTCCGAGCGCGAGGTAGATTGCGGCAACGCCAAAGTTCGTCAAACGTGGCAACATTTGAATTTTTCCTCTTAGGAGACGATGCAGCGAACGACGTTTGGATTGATCAAATTATAGTGAGGAAACTGACAGGGCCAATGTGGCTCAGCATCTGCGATGCGATACGTTTCGAGATTCGAGGGCCAATTCGATCAAGCACTCTCTTTCGATCATTGTCTTTTGAGGCGTTTTGATTTGGGGGCCAGAAATCCAGCTGTTCGCGCATTCCGTTGACAAAGTGCGATACGAGTGATAGCTTTGCGCTCGGAAATTAGAGTAGAGAAGGCAAGAAGTCTCATTAATAAGCGCACCATTCCGGCGGGAATTTTTCTAATCCTGTCGTTGTGATTTCGTCTTCCTCCAGATCGTCGACTAATCACGGATGACTGAGTTCCCGACTCCCGAGCCCGAGCAGCAAACGAAGCTTTCTCGCTGCGAGTCTATCATTGACTATCGATTCAAAGACCAAACGCTGCTACTTGCTGCGTTGACGCACGCTTCGGGAGCGGAACATCGGTTGGCGTCGAACGAACGCCTCGAGTTTCTCGGAGATGCGATTTTGGGAGGGATCGTCTGCGAGTTGCTGTATCGCCGGTTTCCCGACTATCTCGAAGGCGATCTGACAAAGATTAAGTCGATCGTCGTCAGCCGCGTCTCGTGTGCCAAACTCAGCGAATCGCTTGGATTCCAAGAGTGTTTGATCCTCGGCAAAGGGATGGCTCAGAACGTGAATCTCCCGGCATCGCTTCTGGCGGATGTGTTTGAAGCACTAGTTGCCGCCATTTACCTAGACGGAGGGGCCGCCGAAGTCCAACGGTTCATCGAGTCCACGATCGGCCCAGAAATCGAATTGGCGGAGGCGGGCGAGCTGGAAGGCAACTTTAAGTCGCAACTGCAACAACTTGCCCAGCGAGAGTTTGGAAGTACGCCGGTTTACCAACTAATCGACGAAAAAGGGCCCGATCACGCCAAGTGCTTTCAAATAGCAGCCCAGGTTGGCGGGCATCGATACGAGCCAGCTTGGGGGCGTAATAAAAAAGAGGCCGAGCAACGTGCGGCGTGCAATGCGTTGTCCGAAATCGACGACGCGCAGCGGCCATATCCGACCGACTGATTTTTGCAGGCAGGGATGGATCTCAACTGCTGCATTGACTCGAGGGCAGTAATTCGAAGTCGGGCGTGTTGCTCGACGATGACCTTCCGTGAGTTTCAATTCGATGTCGCTTCGCTCGCACACAAATTCGCGGTCGATCGTCCGACGCGACCGCTGCGTCGTCATCTGGATCAAGCAGACTGTAATCAACTGCGAGATGCCGGTTCGCCTCGAATTGGCTTGCCTCTCCGTCGATGACGGTTTGAAACTCGAACACTTTGGCGGACCCTGCGTTCGTCGTTCGTGGCAAGGGCAATCCCGCGTCACTCGCTTCGGCGTCGCACGGCGCGGGCCGGCAGATGCCGCGGAAGCAGGCCAAAGACAAGTTCCATTGGAAAGCCGTCCAGAACCGCCTCGAAAAGAAGGGCGCCCGAGTCCTCTCGGCCGGGGTGGACGAAGTGCCCTGCGTCTACAAGAACATTCGCGAAGTGATGAAGCAGCAAGCCGACCTGGTCGAGATTGGCGCTCGTTTCGATCCGAAGATCGTCAAAATGTGTGACGGCGGCAGCAAGGCGGAAGATTCGCTCAAAGGATGAACCGATGCGCGCGAACCGTGATGCCTCGTCCATTCCGTAGCGAATTACTCGGCAGAGTCGTCGAGCCCATCTTCCCAGTCATCGCCGAAAAACTCGCGTTCGTCGTGCATGTCGTACTTTCGCGCCACGTCAAGGTCTGTCGTAAACAACTGACTCGGCCAACGCTGGCGGATTCGCGTGGCGATCTTTTGCAGCAGCGGCATTGCTTCAGACATCGCACCGACGTCGCCCGGTCGCAGCGGGACGACCAACAAAAACTCACCGAGGCTGTGATTTTATTGGTGGGATAGGCTTCCAGCCTGTCAATAATATGGGGAAAATGACAGGCTAGAAGCCTATCCCACGGTTTTTTCACAACCTCACCGCAAAACACATATAACGGCAGATAACAATAGTCATCGTAATATTTCTGAAAATGGCGTCCCAGTTGTTCGCCGAATAATCCGAGATCGGTGGGGTCGATGTCCAGCGTGATTTCTTCGAGCGGCTCGGGATGCGTGTCGAGAAACACATCGATCAGCAAGTTAGCCATGCCGTCCAAATCGGCGACGATCTTGCAGTAGGGCGAATCGGCATCGGCTCCCGCCTTGGCCAGCTCCAGCCGATCCAGTGTACTCTTACCG
>CAUJKL010000684.1 GCA_963204995.1 Planctomycetota bacterium
AGTTTCAAGGAGGCGAAGTCTTGTATCGGCGGAGAGGCCGCGAATCGTGGGGATGTCACCTTGATTGGGTGGTCGGTTATCGCGTCGCGGAGTTAAAAGATCAAGTTCGCATCGTCGAGTCGACCGCCTCGTTGTCGGGCCCAACTGCGGGAATGACATTCGACTTGTTCGACCAATTCGATACACGAAACACTTTTCATGGAGCCGAGTTTGGGATCGTCGGAGACTGGCAGATCGACAATTGTTGGTCCTGTGATGCGTTCGCCAAGTTCGCGATCGGCGGGACGACCTATACGGCCGGAATCGCCGGACAAACGACGACGACCGATGTGGCGGGAGCATCCACCACGGCCCAAGGCGGACTTCTCGCGCAAGGCACGAACATCAACAACTATCGGTGGGACGACTTCGCGTCGATGGGAGAGTTTGGATTCACGCTCCGTCGACAACTTGCCTGCGGACTCTCCGCCACAGTCGGCTACAACTTCCTGTACTGGAGCAACGTCGCACGAGCGGGCGAGATCATCGACACGACGATCAACACATCGCAGATCCCACCTGGAACTCTGGTTGGCACAGCGCGACCTACCATCCTCCGGCGAACGGATGACTTCTGGGCTCAAGGATTGCGATTTGGCCTAGAGTATCGGTACTAAGAGGGCACGGACCAGCGTCTCTGTTATCTCTCATAAACCAGAGACCAAGTCCTAAGTGAAGGTGTTCGGTCGTGCAGGACGCGTTCGTATCGGTTGGACCAAGTGGCAGAAGCGAATAAGCCGCCGCCATTCTACTTTTCTTCAATGAAAAAAGTGGAATGGCAGCTTATTCAGTCTTGCTGTGTCGGCTGTGGTCGACCGATGACTTTGCAAGGCGAGCGGAGGCAACGGAGTTGGTGGGAAGTGATGATCTCGCCGAGTCGCCCCGCGTGGTATCGCCAGCTTTATCGGAATTCACAACTCTTGCAAACTGCTCGATCGAGTATCTACAATCGATCCGTACTTCCAGGCACCCCGGCGACAAAGTTCGACGCCCGAACTATGCGTCCGAGTACAGCCGCATGGTTTGCAATTCGTTCTGCCAATTTAGGTGTCGAATGAAAACACCATCGCCGAATGGAGTCGCTCTCTGCACGGGGATTGTAACGCTGCTTGCATTCGTGGCACTCAACCTAGATGGCTACCAAATCCATCTGGCCTCATGGGATCAAACTTTGCAGGAATGGCAAGGACCGGGAGACTTCAATGGGGAGCCGCCCATGAACAACTGGGTTCACGGCTGGCCATTCGCTTTTGTAGTGCGTCTTTCCATCGTTCAACCGATGCCGAGCGTACGCACGCTGGCGGAAATCCCGTGGACGTCCCGATGGCCCATCGATGATGCACAATCCGTTGCATTCAATGGTTGGCTAGTCGGTGCCGATAGTGCAATCGCCCTTGTGGTTACCGTTCTTACTTACCTAGGTGTTTGCTCCGTGGCTCGTCGCTTCGATCTCCGATTCCGTTACAGTATTTCGACCCTGGCTGTCACGATAGCGTTTATCGCAATTGTCCTCGCGTTTCGCCAGCCGTTGATCGCATCGCGATACCCTCTGCAAATATGTGCTGCCGCAGTCGTGGGAGCCGCAAGTGTTTTCGCTACCGGCGTTCTCCTCCTTCCCCTTCTTCGCCTTTTCTCACACCCAATAAAGAAGACAGGGCGAGGATGACGGGACAGGTCTAATTACGGGGGACGTCAACGTCGTTCTTCGCTTTAGGGGAGCCGATCTGGAAGATCGGAGAGCTGCTGCTAGGTCTGGGGAACTAAGTAATCGTCCCGCTCAACTCGATTACCGTTTTCATCTCCAACGAATCTACGGAGACGACGATTCGACGCCATCCATCCGTCGTCTCCCTATATCCGTTGGCAAGTGGATGAGCATTGGGTGTGATCCCGAACGGCTGGGTGGCTGTGCCGGAGGCTTTGCAACGCCACGGCCTGGAGCGAGAAACATCTTTTCATTCGCAATGCTTTGCTCGACGCAGGATTAGTCTCAGCGCGCCGGGGTTTCGCAGAGCCTCAACCCCAGCCACCACCGCCCGGTTTAAAACGCAGTCGTCCGGCCTGTCTCGTTGATTTCGCTGATCTGGCCATTTAAGGTCCAGAAATCGTAAAGCACTCCGACCAAGAACAACCCGCCCGTTAGCAGATAGATCACGCCAGTAATGACTTTGCCCATGTAAAAGCGATGGATGCCAAATGCTCCGAGAAAGGTCAGTAAAATCCAGGCCAGGGAATAGTCGATCATCCCCGCTTCGTAACGCAAACTGGCGTCGCGATCCATGCTGGGGATCAGAAACGCATCGATTAGCCAGCCGATGCCAAGCAGCCCGAGCGTCAAGAACCAAATTGTTCCGCTTACAGGCTTGCCATAGTAAAAGCGATGAGCACCCGTGAATCCAAAAAGCCACAACAGGTAACCTATCGCGATCGAGTGTGTTTCGTAGGTTGGCTTCATTGTTATTGATTCCCGGTGTCAATTCTAAAGGTGGCGTCTGGCTGCCAGCAGTGGTTCGCTGTTAGGCAGGAATTCTTGGCGAGACTTTGCTGACGCATCTTGGTGCCATCATAGCCGGTTGCGACTCAGCCGTCGAAGCACGTAGAATCTCGAGCTTTAAGGGATTGAAATGCCGGAATTGCCTGAAGTGGAAACCATGCGACGCGGGATCTTGTCGGCGGTTGGCTGTCAGATCGAACGTGTCGAAAAAATACCAACGGCGGTCAAACCGCTGTTGATCGCGCCGACTGCCGGTGTGATGAATCGTCGTGTCGCCGGTCGCGAAGTCGTCGACGTCGAGCGGATTGGCAAGCGAGTTATCGTTCGCTTGGAAACCAACGATCGCTTGGTGTTCGAACCTCGCATGACGGGACTGGTGCTGGTCGCCGATCCTCCCAGCGTCGAGCACCTGCGCTTTCGCGTTGATTTGACCGGTGGCTCGCTCGAAACGATCTGGTACTGGGATCGCCGCGGCCTGGGTTCCGTCAAACTGTTTTCGCCCCAACAATTCGATAGCGAAGTGGCTGCGAAATTTGGCCCTGACGCGTTGTCGTTGACCAGCGAATTGCTCCGCGAGCGTCTTCGTTCCAGCCGTCGCGCCGTCAAGGTCGCCATGCTTGATCAACAGGCGATTGCCGGGATCGGCAATCTGTACGCCTCCGAAATACTCAACATCGCGCGCGTTCATCCGACAATTCGCTGCGACAAGCTGACGGTCGCCCAGTGGCAGCACATCCATCAAGCGACGCTCGATGTATTGCTCGATGCGATCGAGCACGAGGGTTCGACGCTGTCTGACGGGACATACCGGAACGCCTTGAATCAATCCGGGGGCTACCAGAACCAACACCGAGTTTACGATCGGGCCGGGGAAGTTTGCCGTACCTGCAACAGCGGCGTTGTGCAGAGAATCGTTCAGGCACAGCGTTCAACCTTTTTCTGCCCGAAGTGCCAAGCGAAGCAGCGTCGTAGGCAACCGTAAAATGTTTGGCTTACAATGGCAGAACTGGTGCCTTGTTGCCACGAACTCCAACTCTCTACTCACACCTCGGACAGATGCACGATGTCAACGATTCTCCAACTCTGCCGAATTGTCGGCACTCTCGCTTTGATGACTTGCCTGCTGTTGGCCGACTCGGCCGAGGCCGCTCGGCCGCGGCGAGTCCGTCGAGGCAACCGCTCCGTCGCGAAAGACTGTTATCCACTTCAGCAGGTAGTGCCGCCGCTGTTCGACGGCCAGACGCTTGACAACTGGACGACGCTCGATGGCAAGCCGATCACGACGGGCTGGGAAGTCGTCGATGGCATGATCCATTTGAACAAGGAACAAGGACGCGCCGGTAACATTATCACAAAGCATGAGTACGGCGATTTTGAATTGAGTTTCGATTGGAAGATCGCCGCGGGCGGCAACAGCGGATTGAAGTACCGTGTGCAAAAGTATGGCAACAAGACGCTTGGCTGCGAGTATCAGATCTATGATGATGTCGGCGCTCGCAAGCTCGATCCAAAAAACAGTTCAGGATCGCTGTACGATCTGTACGAGCCTAACGAGCACAAGCAACTGAACGCGACTGGTGAGTTCAATTCGACGCGTATTGTCGTTCGTGGCAATCACATCGAGCATTGGCTGAACGGCAAACAGATCGTCGCTGTCACTGTAGGCAGTCCCGACTGGAACGAGCGAGTCGCGGCCAGCAAATTCGCCGAAGAGAAGGATTTTGGCGAGAACCGCTTCGGCAAGATCATGCTGACCGATCACGGCAGCGAAGTGTGGTATCGGAATATTCAGATTCGATCGTTGGACTGAGAAGTAAAGAAGTCAGACTGCCGGCGTAATACCCGACATTCGCGAGTGTGAACGAACCGATGCAGGACGCCAAGGCACCTGCACCGAGGATTGCTACGTCGAACCGGCACCACTTGCAGCCGTCGCGATGGTCACGTCTGCGATCGGCTTCGCTGGGCCAACGGCGTTGCTGTACGTGCCCCGCACAACTTTTTCCGCAACCTTACCGCGTTCCACGCGTTTTGTTCCGCTTGCTCTTGCGAAGCCGCTCGCGTCATTCGTTGCCCCACGTTTGCCAGCCGACGACCTCAAACACCTGGCTATTCCCTGGATCAAGCCCTAGCGGAATCTCGCGGAGAATGCCTTGCTCGACAAACTCTCGCTGAATCAGTTCAGGAGTGACGTATGCCGAGTAGCCATAGTTGCCTGGGCTGCGATACCGTTCGAGCTCGTACCAGAAGATGAATACGTGCGAGATGCGTCGCTCGCGTAAAGCATTCATTCGCTCGTCTTTTGTGAGGCCGTTCATCATTGTCTCAAAGACGCAATCGTCGAAGCAAGTGTTGTAGAGAACCGGGACATTGAAGTTGAAGACTTGTGCTTCACCGACAAGCATCGCTCGATACCCTGGCTGGACAACGGAGTTTAAATATCGGTGTGCAGAGTGGATATGAGAGTACCTGACTGCGTCGGGCTCCGGCGGGTCGTGGGGATTGGGAAGATCTTGGCGCAGGTCGGACAACGCAACGAAGAAGCGATTGTCCGACACGATGCGTGAACTGTCATACAGGAATCCGACGATGCTACACGCAATCAACAAACCGATCATGCCACGACTCCACCGTTTGGAAGTAAACGTCGTGACTCCGACGCCCACCAGTAGGGCTACGAACGGTAGCAACGGAAAGAGAAAACGATCGACGCGATGAGTGAGCAGCCACCAAAACACGAACATGTAGAGGCAGAGCGCGGCCAGCGGCCAGGTGATCGCGCGACGCGAACGGTTCGTCAATCCAATCAGCGCGAGCGGGATCAAGATCGGGCTAAGGAATTTGCTCGTCAGTGTTAGGATCTTGACTTCGCCGATTGCATGCGAGACCGTGAGACCACCTTGCGGTGTTTGGTGAGCGCGTGACCATTGTGCGTCTTTACTGGGGGTTCGTGACTCGCCACCAAATATTGAGTACAGCAAGGGATAAGTCGGGTTGCCTGTGAGTGCATAGTTCTTCACCAGCCAGAGCCCGCAACCGCAAGCCACGGCCAATGCAAATACACCGGCAGAACGCCAGTAAAAGACTCGCCTTGGCAGCAGAGCGATGGCGATTCCAAGAGGTGCAACGATGAATAGCAGTGCGGGGTACTTGCAAGATACCGCCGCGCCCGCAAAGAACCCGGCGAGCGATGCAAGACGCAAGCGGTCTGACGGCTCGCCAGCTGCTTCCGGCTGCGAGCCTACTCGCAGCGCCATGACCGTCGCGTATAAAGCGACCACGAAGTAGAAAGCGTAAGGGCCTTCGATCAACCCGACCGTGGACAAGTGGGCGGTCCAAGGTGTCGTCAAGTAGGCTGTTGCTGCGACAGCACCACTGGTTGTCGATAAGAAACGTTTGCCGAAGCAGTACAGAACCAACGCGGTCAGCGGTGCGAATGCGCCAATGATCGCCTTGCCTACCAGTGCACCACGCCACCAATCATTTAACAAGGTCATCCCCAAGACCGCGTGCATCTCGGCACCGAGCGGCATGTTGCCGTACACGTTGTGTGGCAGGAATCCGACTCGACCTTGCTGATACCATTCTTTCGGAACTTGCAAGTGATATTCGCGGACATCGAAATGCCAAGGCGGAACCAATGATCCCAGCACGATCAGCAGCACGAATGGCAGGCAACAAGCCAGGGCAACCCAGGTCGTGCGATCCCAGCGATCATCCGCGACAGTCGTTGGCTTCAGCACTCGCCAATGCTTGTACCGCCACGCCGCGCAGGCGACGGCAAGCAAGCCGAGTGCAAAAAACAGCATGCGGTTCTGCAACTGGCCCGCCACGCCAAGTGTTAACACGGCGAGCGACAATAGATTCGCCCCTAGCCCAGTTCCCATCACGCCGACTTCAAGTTTTGTCAGTAATCGGTCTAACCGAAGTGCCTCAAGGACAATTCGCCCGAGCAGATAGGAGACAGCCAAAATGCCCGCACTTGCGACGAGCAGCGGAATTCGGTCCAGTATCCCGAATCGCGATGCGTCGTTGCCAACCCACTCCGAGATCGAATATTCGGGGTGAAATAGCCAAATGAAAATTAGCATCCAGCGTGGCGTGGGTGTTTCCGCCGTCGCATCGAAGGGTGTAAGGAAGAACACAAGTGCATACGCCAGGACTCCGACACAAGCGAGAAGCTCGATCATTCGCTGCGGAACGCGACTACGGGGTTCAACTGACTGATTCAAAATGCTTTATCTCATCTCGTGAGTTGTGCGGCTGTTTGCCTGAGCTATTATTGAGTAAGCCAAAAATCTGGCTGTACTGATCGTGACAATTCTAACGAGCACCCAGGACTCTGCCGAGCCAATGTCAAAGAACACACCGCTACGTGGCATCTTTACACCCAACATCGTGCCACTCGACACTCGTGGCGAGATCGATGAGCCCGAACTGCGAAAGTACGTCGACTGGCTGATCGAGCGAGGCGTTCACGGCCTGTATCCCAATGGATCGACAGGTGAATTTACTCGCTTCACGGTCGAAGAGCGTCGCCGCATCATCGAGATCATGGCCGACCAGACTCGCGGTCGTGTGCCAATCCTCGCGGGAGCCGCCGAAGCGAATACTCGCGAAACGATCAAAGCCTGCGAACACTATCACAGTCTCGGCGTGCGAGCCGTGGCGATTGTGTCGCCGTTCTACTACAAGCTGACTCCCGCCGGCGTGTATGCCTACTTCAAAGAGATTGCCGATAACTCACCGATCGATGTCACGCTGTACAACATCCCCATGTTTGCGTCGCCGATCGACGTTCCGACTGTGCTTCGGTTGGCGGAAGAATGCCCTCGTGTCGCGGCGATCAAGGACTCGTCGGGCGATTTACCACACATGATGCGAATGATCGCCGCCGTGCGGCCAGTACGTCCCGAGTTTGCGTTCTTCACCGGTTGGGATGCGGCACTGATGCCGATGCTACTGATCGGCTGCGACGGGGGCACGAATGCAACCAGCGGCGTCGTCCCTGAGATTACTCGCAAGCTTTACGATTTGACGCTGAGCGGCAAACAGGATGAAGCGCGCGAGTTGCAGTATCGGTTGTTGAAATTATTCGATGCGATGCTCTTCTCAGCAGAATTCCCGGAAGGCTTTCGTGCTGCTTTGCGATTGCGAGGCTTCTCGACCGGTACAGGACGTCAGCCGCAATCGCTGGTGCAACAGAAGGAATTGGCAAAGCTCAGCGATCAACTTCAGTGTCTGCTTGCCGCGGAAGGCTTTACCGATCAACCAGTGGGCGGTTGCCCGGTCGGCGACTCGGTCGATTCCGATCAAGTCGCTCGCATCGTGCAAACCGTGGTCGGCGAATTGAAGAAACGCGGGATGGCGTAAGCGGATCGAATCCTACTCGAGTTCGCAGCGACTCCCGACGACGGACAGCCACGCTACCATCGCGGCAACCCCGATCGGCAGAACGAACCACACCGAAGCGCCAAAGCCAATCGGAATCGTGCCACACACGACGGAGATGCCCGCGACTAATAAGGCATACGGCATTTGTGTGCGGACGTGTGCGACGTGATCGCAACCGCTGGCTTGTGACGAAAGTACCGTGGTATCGGAGATTGGCGAGCAGTGATCGCCGAAGATCGCGCCGGCTAAGACGCCAGCGATGGAACCGATTAACAACGGATCATGGGGCGAAACCTGCATCTGATTCGCACCTAGCAATTGAATGGTTGTGGGAACAACCAGCGGCATAAGGATGCCCATCGTGCCCCAACTTGTGCCCGTGGAAAATGCGACCATCGAGGCCAGCAGAAACACGATGGTTGGCATCCAGCGAGCATCGACCGAACCGACCAGCAGGTGCCCGAGATACTCGCCAGTACCGAGATAGTCCGCTTTGGTAATGCCAGACAAAGCCCAAGCCAACCACAGAATCGTGAGGGCTGGCACGACTTGGATCGCCCCTTCGCTTGCTGCCGCTTTCAAGCTCGGCAGATCGATGCGAGCGTTCCACCTTCCCAACAGTAACGCCATCAGCAGTCCCGTTAGCGAACCGTACACTAACGACAGATAAGAGTTTCCGTTTCCAAAGATATTCAGTAATGAAGGTTCGATCGTCGGCTCAGTCGCAAGCGCGTACCAGCCTGTTGCCGAGATCAAGATGATGGTCACGAGGACAACGGTCAGAACCGGAATGACGGCGTTGGGCCATTGCGATGAACCCGCGGCGAGCGTGCCGCCGTTCGAATTGGGAGGAGACGGCTGATGAAACGCTCGCCGTTCGGCCACCAGCATCAAGCCGAAGTCGCGGCCCAGGATCGCAACCAGCGGAACCAACAGAAGCGCCCACAGGACATAGAAGCGGTAGGGAATCGTGGCGATGAATAGCTCAAATGCGGTCGCCGAACCAGCGAGTTGCGTTCCCGCAAGCCCGTCTTCGATGTATCCAATCTCGCCGGCTACCCAAGTGGAAACCAGCGCCAGACCGGAAACTGGTGCGGCCGTCGAATCGACCAAGTAGGCGAGCTTCTCGCGCGAGATGCGCAACCGATCCGTGAGCGGTCGCATCGTGTTTCCCAGCAGCAGGGAATTCGCATAGTCGTCAAAGAAGATGATCAAACCGAGCGTCCAGACGGTCAGCTGCCCTCCGCGGCGGCTGCGTGCCAGTGGTGCAATGCCGTTGACGATCGCTTCCATCCCGCCGCTCTGCCGCATCACGCCGACCATCGCTCCCATTAACAACGTGAAGATGAACACTCGAAGATGATCACCGTCGCTCAAACTCGTCCAAAGGTGTGTCTCGCACGTCGTGCCGATCGCAATCATCGGATTCCCGTTCGCCAGAATGCAAGTGCCGGCGAAGATGCCCGCCAGCAGCGACGCGACAACTCGGTGCGTTGCAATGGCTAACGTGATGGCGATCAGCGGTGGGACCAGGCTGAGGCAACCGTAAGAATCCGGCGGGAACAGCACACCCCAGGTTTGTCCGAGCCAAGCCACGCTGCGAATTCCCAACTAGGCCACGAGGGGTGGTGATGTGTTCGCCATCTGTTCGATGAGCCGAGGCAGGCGAATCGTGAAGCGAGTTTGTTCGCCATCGTCGCCGCCGACTTCGATCGTTCCGCCGTGCAATTCGACGATTCGCCAACACTTCGATAGCCCAAAGCCAAGGCCGCGTCCCGCTTCTCGGCCCGAGTAAAAGGGATCGAAGAGATGTCGTCGGACTTCTTGCGAAATCCCTGGCCCGGTATCGATGACGCTGAGCTCGACAACGTCATCGTTCGCGACGAGAGATATCGTTACTTGCCCACCAGCGCCGATCGCTTCGAGCGAGTTGCGACACAGTGCCCGCAGGGCGACTGACAAATGAGTCGCATCGGCGCTCAACCAGCAATCGCTGCCGGTCCCAGTGACGATCAATGCCGTACCTTGTTCGTCAGCTTGGTCGCTCAATTCTTCTAACACCTGCGCTATCAACTCGGGCAGATTTACGTTCTCGCGAACCAAATCCGGCGGCTTCGCGAACAGCATCATGTCAGCGATCATCTCGTGAGCCCGAAACGCCTGGCTATTAATAGTTGCGAGTTTACGTCGCCGCTCGGGGTCAGTTTCGTCACGCAAAAGCGTTTGAGCGCGCGACGAGATGTTGGCCAGCGGATTGTTGATCTCGTGGCTCGCGCCATACGCTAGTTCTCGCATCGAGTCGAGCTTTTCACTGAGTAAGACGCGGTCGAAGTCGCGTTCCAACTGCTCCAATCGGGATAGCCGCTCGACGAGCGCACGCAGTGCCTTGCCCCACGGGCCTGGCGTTGCTTCTTCCCCGGTGCTAAGCAACTCGTCATGGAGCGACTCTGGATCAAGCAGCAGCCTTTGAACTAACCGCCGCGCAGCATCTTCCTTCGCGTCGAACTCGTTCGCGGAAGCAGCGGTCGTTCGATCCATTAACTCATCCCGGAAATGCGTGTAGAGCAAACCACTTGCTGGTGTTATGCACCAAGCAAACAGCTTGCTCTACAGCACGTGGCTCAGATTCAATCGATACTAGCTGCTGACGGTTCGCTCGATATCCATCAGATCACAAGCACGATCGAGAAGTTTGTCGACCGTAAACGGTTTCTGGATGAAGTCGTTGGCTCCGGCTGCCTTCAAGTCCGCAACCTTGTCCTGTTCAACCATACCCGAGATGCAAATGATCTTCACAGAATCGAGCGTGTCATCCTGACGAACTCGTTGACAAACTTCCTTGCCATTGATGTCAGGCAACATCACGTCGAGCACGACCAAGTCGGGACGAAACTCCTTGACATACATGCCGGCGTCGAAACCGTTATTCGCGGTGCGAATCTCGAAACGACCGTCCCGGGCAAATACATCAACCAGCAATTCCACGAGATCCTCGTCGTCATCGACGATCAGCACCTTGCGTTTGCCGCTTTCCAGGGCATCGGTAGGAATACCGTTGTCCTTCATGAATTGGAACAGCTGGTCGCGCGGAATGCGGCGAAACCGACTGCCGGGAACGCGGAACCCCTTGAGGGAACCGTTATCGAAGCAGCGAATGATCGTTTGCTGACTAACCTTGCAGATCCGTGCTGCTTCACCTGTGGTGAAAACTGTTTTGGTACTCATGTCTGCTACCATCCCTCCTATCGATGGTAGAACTAGCGGTCGGGATAGCGGCGTCATGCCATGTTCCCTGGACTTCCGTGGATCGCCACGTCGTTGCTAGTCCTTAGCTCCCTCGTTCAACAAGACCTCGTGGCGTGCGTAAACAGCACACCTTTCTGCTTCGCTCCATCTAGTAAGCACTCTCAGTTCTTTCCGAGCTTACCGAGTTTGACAGACGCCCGAATTATAGCGGGCCAGCCAACCCAGTCAAGATTGATCTGTGCGATGTAAGTCGTGTTATGTTAGCGACTTGTGTTGTATCTGTGGAAATGTATGAGATCGTGACTTGGAAGAATGCGTTGAGTGTAGCGGCAAAAAATCGTCGCTATAGCAGCTTAAGTGCCCGACATCTGGTTTGTCCGCCGTAACATTTTTCGGCTCGACGGCAGTACTTTGAAGGCGAGGTGGGATGGGAAATGAAGGTTGACCACGGATAACGCGGAGGTCACGGATAAAAGGAATCGCAACCGATCGATCGGATTAGAAGGAAACGAAGAGTGGAAGATGGCGTTTCCGAGTTCCCAAAGTTAAACGGAGGAATCCCATCTGTGTGATCCGTGCCATCCGTGGTTCAACAACTGCCCAGTGGGCCACAGACAGCGACGTCTTTTGAGTTCACTTGCCTTCGAGTGCGCGAGTACGAGCGCTGCGTCGGCTGGAGTGATTCCACTTATCCGACTCGCTTGGGGAAGCTGAGGGACCGCACGAGAGTTACTTTGGCGTGCGCCTTGGCCCGCCAGAATTCTGAGCAAACTGTTTCACTCGAGAAATCGCTCGGCTGAAGACTTGTCGCGCGGCGGTCGGCGTCGTATTCAATCGATGCGCGATCTCGTCCCACCGATAATGGCCTCGACGAAGCGTGCATAAGAGCCGTTCGTGCGGCAACAGGAACGAGTAGATGCGCTCGAGTTCCTCGCGTTGCTCCAGGTCGTTCAGCATGGCCGCAGACGATTCGTCTTCCACGTCGTCGTTAGTAGTAGCCTGAGTCAAGACTTGCTGCTGGCCTCGCGTCATTCGCCGCAAGACTTCGATCGCTTTGTGATCGACTGCCTTCGCCAGATAATTTTGCAAATGCTCGGCGTCCTGGATCTCGTCGAATGCTCCCGGCTTCAGCAACTGGCGAAAGACTGAATCGAAGGCGTCATCGGCGGTGGTGAGCGAATCGATCTGCGACTTTCGCAAGCGACGCCGAATGACGAATTTGACCGGTGATGTGTACTGCTCGTAGATCAGCCCAATCGCTTCTTGATCACCTTGCCGAGCCCGTTCCAGAAGCCGCGTGAAATCATTGTTAGCTGCCACGACGTAAATCCCCAGCGAAGAGTACCGCTCTTGAAGAGACGCTCCTGTTGTAGCGTGCGAATCGAGCCGTTGCAAACAAAATAATTACTGGATCTACGAATCAAATTTGCGACTGCCATCGCAAACAGCGGCGCAGGAGCAAGCAGGTGTGGGAGTGATCCGCCTAACAGAGAAAAGCTCGAGAAAAATTTTCGCGAGATGTCACAACGGCCATTACTGCGCATATTTACTAGTTGGAGGGACAGCGTCCTCCAAGTTTTGCCGTCCGATTGCTACTTCATCCAAAGTTCCTGGAGCCACCCACATGAGCAAGCAACGCCGCATGCGATTGAACCGCAATAAGCGAACTCGAAGCCGAAGAAGTTTCATCCGCAATGGCGTTGAACAACTCGAAAGCCGCGTTTTTCCCGGCGGTTTTCTGGATCTGCTGGCCGGCGCGGCCATTGCCGCCACCTTTGACCTGCTTCCCGACGAGTTTTCGATTCCCGAAGAGATCGAGGCGGAATCCGACGCATTCGCAACTCGTGATCGGTCAGCCAAATCATCGCTGCAAAATGCTTGGTCGCTGCCGGACATCGAGCGTGAGTCGAATGAAAATGGCGTCGCGCTGAGGCAGAGTTTTGACGGTCTCGACATCACCCCCGTCTCGCGAGCCACAACGAACTTGCAGGTTTCAGCCTCGTTCGTGGACGCTTTCTTCACCAGCAACCAACTTGCCACCCCATCACCCCGTCACCCCGTCACCCCATCACCCCAACTCTCCACTTCCAGCCCGTCCTCCAGCTCGCCGATCAGTCAACTCGGTTCCGGCGTCGAAGCTGGTTCCGGCCAAGGCTATGACATCGGTGGAACCGCACTGCTTCAGCCGTCGGCTGACAACAGTTCGCAAAGTGCCCCATACTTTCCCGCTTGGATGATCGGAGAAGGAGAGGCACCAACCGGGCCGTCAGGTCCGAGTGGACCAAGTGGCGGATCAGGTCCGAGTGCGCCAACCGGAACGACGAGTCCGAGTGGGCCGTCGAGCCCGAGTGCGCCAACCGGAACGACAAGTCCGAGTGGACCGACGAGCCCGCCAACGGCACATGATGGATATGTTTATACGATTCATGACCAAGTCACGACGGGCACTTTCTCAGGACAGGACTGGGATTACGATCTGTTATCGATCAGTGTGAGTAGTAGCTCACTAGGCAGCCTCAGCTTGAGCAGCCCTTATCAATCCCCGTGGGACTCGAGCACAACTTTTGCCGATTACACGTTCACACCAAACCCGGGAGCCACCGGAAGCGAGACACTCACGCTCACGGTGAGCGACGGAGGATATAGCGACGATGCAAGCGTGTCCGTCAGTGTGTGGAATTCTGTGCCAGAGCCAAGCGACGACTGGGCTTACACAATTCACGACCAAGACGCGACTGGAAACGTCGCCTGGAACGATGGCCTGATGCAGAACGGCTCAAATTGGCAGGACTATGACAGCGACACCATCACGTTCGCCCTTGTCGATGACGTCAGCAACGGCACATTGACGCTGGACTCTGCGACAGGCGACTTCACCTACGAACCCAGTACAGGCTTTGTGGGGAATGACTCGTTTACCTATCAACTTTCAGATGGATTGGGAACAAGCACGTACATTGCGACAGTCTTTATTGCCGTCGTGAACAACGTCCCAGAGCCGACCGATGATGGGCCCTTTATGATTACATGCAACTGCGATCCTGACGAGAAGACAGGGAATGTCGCGGATAATGATGGCCTGACGGCGGACGGTGACAATTGGAAGGACAGCGATGGAGATTCTGTGACGTTCGTCCTTGTTGACAATGTCAGCAATGGAACTTTGACTTTTGACACAGCATCCGGCGAGTTCAAGTATGTGCAGAACGAGGGGTATCTTGGGGACGATTCCTTTACCTACAAGATCACAGACGGTCTGGGGACCAGTACCACCAAAGCAACAGTCTCGCTTTCCGTGGTGGGGATGATAGCCGACGCTACTGGAGATGAGGTCACGGGTACATTCACTGTCGACGGTAATGCGACTTCGAGCGCCGAGAAGGGGACGTTCACTCCTGCGGGTGGCGTCGAGCGGGAAACGACGGATGAGGAACTCATATATACTAAATATTACTTAAAGCAATACGACGGGCCCACAGAGTTCACAGTGGATTACACGGTCAAACTCAACGCTGACGGCACGTTCAAAGCAGCCGGCAGCACGGTCAAGATGACCACCGTGAACTACACTTCACGAACCTACATAGTGAGGGACAGTCTTACGCAAGCTCAAAAAGACGCGCTGATTGCCGCAGGCAAAACCATTTACGAGGATCCGGATAACGGCAAATTCTACATCTTCTCGACGCCAACCCTCACGCCCAGTGGATGGACGACGTTGTCGATCCCGATTACGTCAGCCACTTTGGTGGATGGTAAACTCCATTCGTTCGAATTCGAAGGCGCTTGGTACGGCAACCCGCCAGCCGGCCTTATCGATAAAGGTATTGAGGGTGAGGTTGATTTGAAAAAGTGCAAAGCAGAATTTACGGCGAAATATCAAGATCCGATCAGAGGCGCGATCGCTACGTTCGAGACATCGGGTAAGATTAAGAATTAGGCATTCCCCTAGATGATCCAGGCGGGGTTGTTGAGCAGAGTCGTTCAGCCGAAGCTGCCACCGCTCCCCTGTCCCTTTCGAGAGAAGCAGGTGCATGATGACCCGATTTGTGTTGGCTGCGACCATTTTGAGCTACGCACTCACCTCGGTGGCCCTGTCTGCGGATGCGCCGAAGAACTCCTCGTCGTTAAAGCCCGCTTCTGCGAACGCGGCACCCGTTTACGTGAAGATCCTCATGCCCGATGATCCCGCCGCTCCTGTTGTTGAGGGAGATTCGACCGGTGTCGAATCCTGGATTATTAAGAGCATCGACGAGGAACAGCGTCAGGCCAACTTCAGGGCGGTAACCGGATGGGTGCGGCTCGTCGACGAGCCCTTCGAAGGCACGCCCGTGTGGCGCGGAGGAACGCTGGACGGAGTAGGCGTGTGCCCCGTTTCGGCGGACATTTTCGAACGCAAAGACGGCAGGATCAAAATCACGCTCCAAGGGTGGACGCCCGGCGGGGCGAGAGCCACGGTCACACTCCAGGACGAACCGGGAAGCCGTGAGGTGGTCCCGGTCACCCAGGCCAAGACGAAACACGGGATGCCCCACGTAGCCATTTTCATCGGTCTACAAGTTAAATAGAAAAGGTTTGAGACTTGCGCGTATAATCTCTGGCCCATCATGTCGCGCGTCGCTTGAAAACCGGCCAGCTAGCGGCGATTCAGGCGGCAGAAAAGGGGCAGTATCCAATTTGGCAATCTAGCACCGTAGTTGCTCGGTGGGAAAATTGATTTTGATGAAGGTCTCGCACGACGCAGCAATCGGGTCGTGTTCAAGTCGTAACGATAAAACTCAGTTCAACACGTCGTCATCTCCACAGACCTGCCAATGGGCGTCAATCGAATCGTCGTGCTTGGTCTGTACCGTTCCGGATCAACGGCTGCGGCTGGATTGTTGCATCACCTGGGTGTGGACATGGGCGGACCGTTCTGGGGCGATTATTACGAGCCGTATTCCCTGTCGGAACAGTTGCGCGTGTGGTGGAACGAACCGCTCCTTGAACAACGGGTCGACAAAGCGGTTCGCGTTGTAGGCTTGAGAGCGTGGATTGAAAGTCGTGAGGCGTCCGGCTCGCGCTGCGTCGGCTGCAAACATCCGCTGTTGAGCTTGTGCGGCGACGACCTGCTCGAAGCGTGGGGCCCGGACACTCGCTTCATTTGGACGTACCGGCCGCTTGCGGAGTCGATTGAATCGCTCGTTCGTTGTAACTGGTGGCCGAAGCATGCCGAACGAGCGCAGAAGATTTTGTGGAAGGCGGCTCACGAGTTCTTCGCCAAGACGGAACATCTGCGGGTCGAGTTTACCGAAATGCTGGATAATCCGCAGCGACAGGCAGCGCGGATCGTCGAGTATCTGGGATTGCATCCGACCACCGAGCAATTGGAGACAGCAGTCAGGTTCATTCAGCCTCGCGACCACCGCCAACCTGCGCGAGACCGGTCGCGCGCATCGGAGGCAACGGAACCAAGTGTGGGTCGCCCCGATACGAAGCAAGATGGGGCACCCAGTCCTTTCACCGAAAAAATCGTCGCGACGATTCTCAGTGGGAATAACGAAGCAATTATCGCCGACGCCGTGCGAAGCGTGATCGACTGGGTTGACGAGATTCTGTTGATCGATACGGGGATTACGGACGGTACGGTGGAAATCGTCAAGCAGTTGGCCGGCGGAAAGTTTCGACAAGCGCGGCTTACTTGGTGCAACGACTTTGCCTTAGCACGCAACACAGCCCTAGAGCAGGCCTCCGCATGTGGTGCGACCTGGGCGCTCACGATCGATACCGACGAGCGGCTAGTGGTCGACGGGATTCGCACGCTGGACGAATTACGATTGTTGCTGGCGGGCGAACTCGCGGTTCAGGCGTGGCTGGTTGTCTCCCGGGGCGGGGGTTACGCGAAGGAGCGGCTGATCCGTGTCCCGTCCGAACTACATTGGAAAGGGCGGACGCACGAGGCGCTGATCGGCGCGACGGCCCGGCAACGGAAAGTGCTACCAGGTGTTCACTTTTATGAAGTCGCCAAGACGCCTGAAACGTTCCGCCAGAAGCTGGAACGCGACCTGGTGATTTTGCAAGAAGAGACTCGCGACAAGCCGGACAACGCGCGGTGGTGGTATTACTTGGGACAAACCTTGGACGGTTTACAGCGGCAGCGCGAGGCAGCCGACGCGTACCGGCATTGTGCGACGCTGAACGGCTGGGCCGAGGAGGCTGCCTGGGCTTGTTACCAGGCCGCCAAATGTCTCTCCAGTCTGAAAGAATTCCGGCAAGCGATTCAAGCCTGTGCGTCTGGTCTGGCCCGACAGCCTGCATCACCAGAACTGGCGTGGCTGGCCGCGTTCTGCTGTTTTCAACTGGGCGAAGACCGCAATGCGATTCATTGGGAACAGATGGCGATTGCCCTCGGGAACGTCGAAGGTAGTTACGCCGCCACGGACCGCATCAGCTTCCGTCACTTACCCGGTTGGTACGAGGGGCCGTATGACGTGCTGCGATTCGCGTATCGAAGGCTCGGTATGGAGGATGCGGCGCGTGACGCCACAGAAAAACACGAGCGGGCAATCAAAATGCGGCTGGAAGACCACAACGCAGGCGATTCAGACAACCACACCGAGGTGGAAGCCAAGTTCGAGACCGATGAAACCCGCACTGGCAACATGTCGACAACCACAACTCGCCGTAAAGTGTTCTTCGATCTAGGCGCGCACTACGGCGAGGCGCTCCGACGGTTCGTCACTCAATTACCCTTAGATGCAACCTGGGAAATCCATTCCTTTGAGCCGAACCCCGCCTGTCAACTCGCCATCCGATTGCGCAACTTCGGTCTTCCGGTGCAAGTACACGAATCCGCAGTCTGGGTACGCGACGGGACGATTGCCTTTCGTCAACAGAATCATCGCGCCGCAGCCTGCGCGTCACCGGCCGACGGTCAGAGCGACATTGACGGTTGGGGAAGTTGTCTTGAATCGCTGGACTCACGTCATCCGGGCCTGGAGCCGCCAATTGAAGTCGCTTGCGAAGACCTTGCTCGCATCCTGGGTTCATATTCCCCCGACGATCACGTCGTCGTGAAGATGGACGTGGAAGGTGCCGAGTTTACGATCCTTCGACATCTCATCCAACGGCGGGTCATCAATCGCATCAAGCGGCTTTATGTCGAGTGGCATGTCCGATTGCTTGCCAACGAAACGCACGATAGTTGCGACGACTTGGAACGTGAAGTTGGAAACCACGGGGTCGAAGTCGTGCGATGGGGGTAAGCAACTGTTATCGCCGGATAACTGAGTATGGCGTGCGGCGCGCGCGATTCAAGTTCACACGAATTGCGACTCGTCGGCGGATGCATCGATCAGGGAACAGCTTTCTGAGAACGGACGGCGATCCGTTCAACCGCGTTTCCCTTCCAGGTGCGCAAGCAGCAATGCGACGTCTGCTGGAGTGATACCGCTTATCCGACTCGCCTGAGCCAGACTGATGGGACGCACTCGCGTTAACTTCTCTCGGGCCTCGATCCGCAGATGTCGGATGCCAGCGAAGTCGAGAGACTCGGGAATGCGTTTGTTGACGAGCCGTTTTTGTCGTTCAACTTGTTGTTCCTGGCGAGCCACGTAGCCTGAGTACTTCACGTCATAGAACACCTGAAGCGCTGACTCGGCAGGGATCGCCTGAAGTTCTGGCAGCAACCCGCACAAATCTTCCCAAGTCACCTCGGGGCGGCGGAGGTACTTCGTCAGCGTCACGCCTTCCGTCCGATTCGAATCGAGCAGCTGTCGAGCGTGCGCGATCTCGGCCTCTTTCTTTTGCAGTCGTTGCCAGCGAGCGTTGTCGACTAAACCGACTTCGTGCCCCAATTGAGTCAGTCGTCGGTCGGCATTGTCCTGCCGCAGCAGCAAGCGATACTCAGCGCGGCTCGTGAACATGCGGTACGGTTCGTCCACGCCACAAGTGACAAGATCGTCGACCAGCACACCAGTGTAAGCCTGATCGCGATTCAGAATGATCGGCTCGTGCCCAGCGACACTCCTCGCGGCGTTCGCTCCCGCCATCAAGCCCTGAGCACCAGCCTCTTCGTAGCCGGTCGTTCCGTTGATCTGACCCGCGAAGTACAGCCCGCGAACGTTCTTGGTTTCCAGCGATGGCCAGAGTTGATCGGGCGGGCTGAAATCGTACTCGACCGCGTAGCCGTATCGCATAATCTGAGCATTCTCTAAGCCTGGGATCAGCTTGAACATGGCGTCTTGGACGTCGCGCGGCAGGCTGGTCGAGATACCGTTGACGTACACCTCGTGCGTATTTCGTCCCTCTGGTTCGAGGAACAGCTGATGCTGTTCTTTGTCCGCAAAACGCACGACCTTATCTTCGATCGAAGGGCAGTAACGCGGACCGCTCGATTGGATCTGGCCGCTGTACATCGGAGCACGGGCCAAATTGTTCCGGATCAGCTCGTGGACTTTTTCGTTGGTGTAAGTGATCCAGCAGGGAAGTTGCTCGACGTCGAGCGAGTCGTTCATAAAGGAAAACGGTTGCGGGTCATCGTCGCCCGATTGCAATTCCGTTCTCGAGTAATCAATCGTCCGTCCGTTCAATCGCGGCGGAGTACCGGTCTTAAATCGCTCGAGTCGAAAGCCAAGACGCTTGAGCGCGCCGCTGATGCCAGCGGTGGTCCCCTCCCCTGCCCTGCCTCCGGCCGTCTTCGCCTCGCCGGTATGCATCAGAGCTTGCAGGAAGGTGCCGGTGGTAAGAATAACCGTCGGAGCCTTGTACTTTGCATCGCCTTGGACCTGCACACCGACGACCTGAGTCCGCTCGCCGACGCTTTCGGTGAGAATGTCTTCAACGATC
>CAUJKL010000685.1 GCA_963204995.1 Planctomycetota bacterium
TGCCGGCCAAGACGAGCCGGACACGCGGCTGACCGTCGCGCACCAGATTCGTGATCATGCGTACTTCTTCGAGCAACCGCAGCGGCAGCGAATGTGCCTCGTCGACGATCAGCAGAATTCCGTTCGGGCAATCCTCGTTGGGTTGCAGATGGTCAAGGAGTGCCAGCCGTAACTCGCCCTCTTCCATGTTGCGGTAAGGGAGCTTCAGCTCGAAGAGAATGTTTTGGAGCAGCGCCTTTCGCGTCAGGATGCGAGTGCTCGAAAGCATGGCCACTTGGAAAGTCTGTTGGAATCGAGCGGCGAGCATTCTGCAGAGCAGCGTCTTCCCGACTCCGGTTGGGCCAAGGATCAGCCCCGGCCCCTCGGCCCGGTCAATTGATCGTGTCAGCGTTTGTCGCGCCAGTTCTGAAGATTCTGAGGCGAAATAGCTAGAGACAAGAGGAGAGGCGACAAAAGGACGCGAGGTAAAGCGGAAAAACGATTCGTACATAGTCAGACGATCCTGTTTGTTGTGTCACTTCCCGAAAGTTGCTATCAAGCATCAATGGCTGACGATGTGGCAGCCCGTAATCGCGAGTCTCGGTATTTAGACTCCTCGTTCCAATCGGCAATGTCGCTGTCATCTCTTCAACTAGAACGAACTCGGAGGCGAGTTTCTCCGTAAGTATCCGGTTTTCCACTATTTGTAAATCGCGGTTGGTGTATGTTCGTTAGCAGAGTTCTAGAGAATGATGCCGTTAGGTGCGCTGACAGCGTCCCGCCCTCCCGTATAATGGGGACCGGTTTCTCAAGGGACGGCGGAGCGCGGAAGCGTTCCACGCAGCGGAACGTAACATTGTTCAAAATCAAGATATGCGGCATTACCAGCGTGAAGGACGCCCAGCTAGTCGGCTTGGCGGGCGCGGATGCCGTCGGGCTCAACTTCTTCGCGCAGAGCCCGCGTCACGTCGACCTCGAGACCGCCCAGAAACTGGTCAGCGTCTTGCGGCCTGCCACGAAACGCGTGGGTTTGTTCGTTAATTCCACGGCGAGCGAGATCAACGAAATCGCTGAAGCATTGCAGCTCGATTACGTCCAACTTCACGGAGACGAACCACCCGAGTTGCTCGCTGACCTGTCGGCACGACCGATTATTCGCGCCTTCCGCTTTGGCGAGAAAGGGGCAGACGACATTACTCGATTCGTAGAGGGATGTGGCGCTGGTCGGTTGCCGGACGCGATCTTGGTCGACTCGCTGAAGCCCGGCGAGTACGGCGGCACCGGCGAAGTCGCCGATTGGGAGGCCGTCTCGAACGCACGAGCCGGACTGGGAGAAATCCCGCTCGTGCTAGCTGGCGGTTTGACTCCGTTCAACGTCGCGGATGCGATCGCAAAAGTCCGCCCTGATGCGGTGGATACAGCTAGTGGCGTCGAAAGCCGCCCCGCCAATAAAGACCCGATGCTGGTCCGGGCATTTGTGAATGCCGCTAAGAAAGCCTTCCAGCAGCTTGAATCCGAGACCAGCTGACAACTTTGTCGGGTTGTCGAAATCCCCCTGCTGGCAATATCATACCCCACTGAAGTCACGAACCAGGAACGCGTCGAAGATCGTCGCAATCGTAGCTAGAGCCAAGGAGAACACTGTGTCACAGGTCGAAACAACTCGTCTGCCGTATAAAGTAAAGGATATTTCGCAAGCGGCGTTTGGCCGCAAAGAGATCATCATCGCCGAGCAGGAGATGCCCGGCTTGATGTCACTCCGCGAAAAGTATGGGAAGTCGAAGCCACTGGCCGGTGCACGCATCGCCGGATGTCTGCACATGACCATCCAGACTGCTGTCCTGATCGAGACCTTGGTCGAGCTCGGGGCCGAGGTGACTTGGAGCAGCTGCAATATCTTTTCCACGCAAGATCACGCTGCGGCCGCGATCGCCGCGACTGGCGTTCCGGTTTACGCCTGGAAAGGCGAGTCGGAGGCGGATTTCGATTGGTGCATCGAGCAGACGCTGTTCTTCCCCGACGGCAAGCCGCTGAATCTGATCCTCGACGACGGTGGCGACTTGACCGCGATGGTCCACCAGCGGTTCCCTGAACTGTTGGGAGACATCCGCGGCCTGTCCGAAGAGACCACCACCGGCGTACATCGCTTGTACCAGATGCATGCCAATGGTGAGCTGAAGATGCCCGCGATCAACGTGAACGATTCCGTCACGAAGAGCAAGTTCGACAATCTGTATGGTTGCCGCGAGTCGCTGGCGGACGGCATTAAGCGAGCGACGGATGTGATGATCGCCGGGAAGGTCGCAGTCGTTGCTGGTTACGGCGATGTCGGTAAGGGCTGTGCCCACTCGCTCCGCAGCTACGGTGCTCGTGTGATCGTGACCGAGATCGATCCGATCAACGCCTTGCAAGCCGCGATGGAAGGGTTTGAAGTCACGACGATGGAAGAGGCTGCCGCTCGGGGCAACATCTTCGTCACGACAACTGGCAATCGCGATATCATCACCGGCGATCACATGCAGGTCATGCCGCACGACGCGATCGTCTGCAACATTGGCCACTTTGATCTCGAGATTGACATGGCGTGGCTGAATCGTCAAAAGGACGTCGTTCGCGAGAACATCAAGACCAACGCGGATCAAGGCGGTCCCGTCGATCGCTACACGTTCGCGGATGGCCACTCGATTCTCATCCTGGCCGAAGGTCGATTGGTGAATCTTGGCTGTGCGACGGGACACCCCTCGTTCGTCATGTCGAACTCGTTCACCAACCAGGTTTTGGCTCAGCTCGAGCTGTGGCAGGAGTCGGACAAATACGAGATCGGCGTCCATGTTCTGCCCAAGCACCTGGACGAGGAGGTGGCACGGTTGCACCTGGAGAAGATCGGCGTGAAGCTGACGAAGCTGACGCCCGCTCAATCCAAGTACGTCGGCATTCCGGTCGAAGGCCCATACAAGCCGGATCATTACCGCTATTAAGCCGAACCTCAATTCCGCCACGATTAAGCCGCTGGGTCGCTCAGCGGCTTTTTTGGTCATTGGTCATTGGTCATTGGACTGGTGGCTGGGGCTGAGTCCGCGAAGCCCTGGCCTTGCACGTGTGGGAGATCGCCGTGGCGTCGAAGACTCCGCCACAGCCACCCAATGCGTGGCTGAACCACGCTGTTAAGACACCGTGCCGCTGAGCCTCTCAGCGGCTTTTTTTGTGATTGGTCATTGGTCATTCGGTCATTGGTCATTCCTCACCGTTGTCCTATGATAAACGCCTTCCGAATGACCACTGACCGTTGACAA
Source organism: Planctomycetota bacterium (assembly GCA_963204995.1). Classification (GTDB taxonomy): domain Bacteria; phylum Planctomycetota; class Planctomycetia; order Pirellulales; family Pirellulaceae. Next base: position 3,273 of record CAUJKL010000685.1, read on the forward strand.
AGGACCACCGACCATGCCCAACATTGCCGCCTTCCGAGGACTCCGATACGACCTGGGCCACGTTGGCTCACTGAGCGATGTGATTGCCCCGCCTTACGACGTGATCGGCCCTGAGCTGCAAGACCATCTGTACAAGCGGCACCCTGCGAACGTCATTCGGCTGATCTTGAATCGCGAAGAGCCGGGCGACAACGACACGACCAATCGGTATTCGCGAGCCGCGCGGTTCTTGAAGAACTGGCAATCGGAAGGCGTCTTACAAGTCGACCCAAGCCCGGCGCTGTACGTCTACCACCAAATCTTCGAGTACGGAGGCCAGACTTTCACAAGGCGCGGTTTCATGGGACGCATGGGATTGGAACGCTTTGGCGAAGGTACGATCTATCCCCACGAAGAGACGCACGCCGCCGCGAAGGCCGACCGACTGAAGCTAACTCAAGCGTGCCGCACGAACCTCAGCCAGATCTTTGGCATCTATCCCGACGACGAGAACGAGGCTCAACGACTGCTGGAGGACGCGATTATCGGAGTCGCACCGTTGGAGGCGACGGACCATCTTGGCGTCGTACATCGCTTGTGGCCGGTCACCGATGTTAACGTCATCGGCGCAGTATCGACCGTCATGGCCACCAAGCCAATGTTCGTCGCGGACGGACATCATCGCTACGAGACGGCATGCAACTACCGCGATCAGATCGCAGCCGCAGGTCAGGTGGATTCGGCGCATCCCGTGAACTTCGTGTTGACGATGTGCGTAAGTATGAATGACCCTGGCATGATCGTGCTGCCGACACACCGACTGTTCCGAGGCCTTCCGCACCTGACGTGTGATCAACTCCGAGCGAAGCTGGGCGAGTACTTTGATTGCGAGCCAGGCGGTTCAGGTCCGGCGAAAGCTCACGTCATCTGGGAAACAATCGAGTTCGAAAACAACCAAGGCAAGCTCGGCCTCTACACATCGGTAGATGACACGTGGACCATTGCGACGCTGTCGGCTGCTGGGCGAGCGAAGATGGCCGAGGTCGCGAGCGATCATAGCACCGACTGGCAAGGTCTGGGTGTCAGCATTCTGCAACGCTTGATACTAGAGACCCTACTCGGCGCGAGCGACTTGCCAAAGCCGAACTATGTCCATCTGGTCGAGGAAGCGGTGGAAGGATTGACCGAAGGGGACGACGACGGATCGAAGTATCCGCTCGCCGCTCTCGTGATGCCTGCCACCGTGGCTCACATCCGGTCGATCAGCGAACACGGCGAGCGCATGCCCGCCAAGAGCACGTACTTCTATCCAAAGCTGCTCAGCGGACTGGTCTTCAACCCGTTGGACTAGAGCTTCGTCAAAGCCGAACCTTCGAGTGCCATCGCTGGCTCTCAGATGTCGGGGTGCCACTGCTGGCTCGTCTTGCAGTGCTTGTCCGTCACGGAGCACTGCTGGACGAGCCAGCAGTGGCACCCCAACCCTTGCTCAAGTCTTGACACCGTACGAGCGAATCGTCAGTGCATCGACGCCGGGCCGACGAGCTGCGACGAGCCTGGATCGGTCCTGCCGCGTTTCACGTGAAACGCGTTTGCGCAGACTTCGACGCCGGGGAGGATTGCGCGTTTCACGTGAAACAGGCAGACCGCGTTGACTGTTTCACGTGAAACGGTACATCCTCAAATCCGTTTAACGCGAGCCACCAACTCGCCAGTAGGGGCGCGCCTCCGACGCCAAATTAACTCGGCAACTGGCATTTCAGTTTCCTCGAACCTCTGGTTACAATCCGCCTCCCAAAACAGACGCAAATTCCTGGCGGTCGGATGGAGGCGTAAGGCGTGGCTCGAATTGTATGCGTAGCCAATCAGAAAGGTGGCGTAGGCAAGACGACCACAGCGGTCAATCTCTCCGTCGGATTCGCCAAGGCGGGACGCGAGACGCTGCTGGTGGATCTCGACCCGCAGTGCAACGCCACGACCGCTTTCGGCAAGACTCCGGCCAAGCGGCATCCGCTGGTGCTGCGTCAACCGCTGCGCGAATCGATACAAGAAACTGCCACCAAAGGATTGACACTGCTGCCCGGTAGTCGCAGCTTTCAAGACGCCGATGCGATGGAGCAGGGAGATGCCGATGCGATCCGCAGCCATCTTTCCGGTGGCGTGAACGCCTACGACTTTGTACTGATTGACTGCCCGCCCTCGTTGGGACGCTTGACGGAAGCGGCGTTGACCGCGTCGACCGAAGTCCTGATGCCGATCCAATGCGAGTACTTTGCGATGGAGGGGCTGACTCAGATGATTCAAGTGATTCGCCGAGTGATGCAAGAAGAAACGAACTGCCTCGAATTCGGCGGCATCTTGCTGACGATGTATGACCACAGGTTGGAACTTACCCGCGAAGTGGACGCAGAAGTCCGGGACTTCTTCGGCCAAATCGTTTTCGATACGGTGATACCACGCGACGTATCGGTCTCTGAGGCACCCAGTCATGGGCTCTCGGCGATCGATTACGCTCCTCGTTCCAAGGGCACGCGTGCGTACATCGAACTCTGCATGGAGGTGCTGGACCGTGAGTAAAGATCGACGACTCGGACGTGGACTCGCCGCATTGCTCGGCACACCGCTCGAACAAGAAGTCGCCAATAGCCCAGTGCATGCCGAACGCGAGGACTTCGGCAGTTCACCGACATCCGTTGCTAGCACCGGCGCAAGCACGCGTTCGCAAACCTCGGGGCTGCTCGATCTGAACGTGTACGAGATCGACGACAACCCATTTCAGCCCCGGCGCGAGTTTAGCGAGTCCGAAATCGCCTCGTTGGCCGAGAGTCTGCGTGAACACGACATGCTTCAACCGGTTTTGGTCCGCCGGATTGGAGATCGCTTTCAGCTGATTTCCGGCGAGCGGCGACTCCGTGCCGCCATCAAAGCGGGTTGGTCGACCGTCCCGGCTCGCGTGCGAGAAGCCGACGATCGACTGGTCGCCGAACTGGCTATCGTCGAGAACTTGCAACGCAAGGATCTCAATCCGATCGAGAAGGCGATGTCGTTCAAGCGTTACCTCGACGAGCATCACTGCACTCAGGAAGATCTCGCTCAGCGTCTGAAGATCGACCGCTCAACCATCGCCAACCTGATGCGATTGCTCGAATTGCCAGGCAGTGTTTTGGAGTCGCTGCGGAACGGCGACATCACGGCAGGTCATGCGCGTGCTCTGTTGCCGCTGGGCGACGAAGCCGAGCAGCGAGAATTCTGTCAGCGTATCCAAACAGAAGGCATGAGTGTCCGAAACATCGAGCAAGCCGTCAGCGATCACATTCAAAAGAGCGAACCCGAAACACTACAGTTCCCCACGGCAGCCGCACGCCGCAAGCGAACCAAGACCGACCAAATTGCGTCGCTGGAGCAGGAGCTGCGAATCACACTCGGCACCAAGGTCGAAATCAAGCAAGCCGCGCGAGGTCGCGGACGGCTGATCATACACTTTGCCAACGCGGACGAATTCGAACGGTTGCGACTCGGCTTCGCGCAGAGAGGGGATGCCAACCGCGAGGTAGGTTGAGTTTTTCGCGCGGGCGGCAACTTTGTAAAGACCGCTCATAAATCATCCTTACCCGATTGCCAGCCACGAGTTATCGAGTTAGAGTGTGGCAAGTCGCGGGGCGTAGCTCAGCCTGGCTAGAGCGCCTGCTTTGGGAGCAGGAGGTCGCACGTTCGAATCGTGTCGCCCCGACTGAATCTAAATCCCGCCGAATCCTTTGCTTACGATACCTGCCGATGGTCGGCAGTGCGGCCCGTTGCTTTCAGCGCAAAACGGTAAATACCGTTTTGGAACTCGAAAACGGGAGAACGCACTGTGCCACGACTCACCAGAACTCTACCCAAGTACCGCAAGCATCGCGCATCCGGTCAAGCTGTTGTCACCCTCTCGGGGCGAGACTTCTACCTTGGCCCGTACGGATCGAAGGCGAGCAGATCCGAGTACGACCGTCTCGTCGGCGAATGGCAAGCGAGCGGTCGGCAATTGGACACTCGCGAGCAACTCACGATCGCTATCGTGATGGTCCAGTATCTTCGATTCGCACGAACGCACTATGTCAAGAACGGTGCCTTAACCGGCGAGTTTGACTACATCACTGCCGCCCTGAAACCGCTGCGACGGCTGTACGGAGACACGCTCGCAAGCAACTTCGGTCCCAAGTCTTTGAAAGCGCTGCAACACAGTTTGATCGGGGAAGGGCTCACGAGGCAGGGCATCAACGCACGGATCGGTCGCGTCAAACGCATGTTCAAGTGGGCGGCATCCGAGGAACTTATCCCCGTATCCGTTCACCAAGGGCTTTGCACGGTCGGTGGTCTGCTTGCTGGACGAACTGAGGCGACCGAATCGGACCCTGTTTTGCCGGTCCCTGATGCCGCTGTCGAGGCAACCCTCCCACACCTTCAACTCGTTGTCGCGGACATGGTTCGTCTTCAACGTCTGACCGGTTGCCGACCTGGTGAAGTCTGTATTCTACGGGCGTGCGACGTGGATACGTCCGGTGATGTTTGGACGTACCGCCCCGATAGCCACAAGACGGAACATCACGGACGCGATAGAGTCATCGTCTTAGGTCCGAAAGCTCAAGACGTTCTTCGCCCCTACCTGCTGCGGGCATCCGACGCGTTTTGCTTTTCGCCGGAGGAGAGCGAACGAAAACGACGCCGCGCTGCTCACGAGAACCGATCGACACCGGCCAAGTATGGAAATGGTCCGGGGACGTGCCAAACTCGCAACCGGAAGCGTCCGCCGAGCTGTCAGTACACGAACGACAGCTACCGTCGCGCGATCCATCGGGCGTGCGATGCCGCTTTCCCCGCAACAGAACCTCTCGCACGTCGAGAGAAAGAATCCGTGAGGAAATGGCGAGAACGCTTAACCCCAAAACAGCAAGAAGAGTTGGACGAATGGCAAAGCCAAAACCGGTGGAGCCCGAACCAGCTACGGCATACGGCGGCGACCGAGATACGGCGACAGTTTGGACTTGAGGCCGCTCAGGTGACACTCGGACACAGCAACGCAAACGTCACACAGATTTACGCCGAGCGAGATTTAACCAAGGCTGCTGAAATCATGCGGCAAGTTGGTTAACATGACGACTTCGGGCTTGCGGGTAGCTCCCGCTTAGCTGATCGTCCAACGTGGTTTGCTCACCCGTTTTCCACGTCGGCGGTCGGCGGCCCGACTTGAAATGGGTGGCTAGTCGTGTTTTCGTCCATTGATGACCAGTTGCGACCTGAAATTCGACGCGTACACGAGTACGCGGTTTCTGCGGTAGATAGTCTCGACGGGTTGCACGACCACACATTTTGGCTCGAATCCGACCTTTCTGAAGACAAGAAACTCCTTCCACTCTACACTTTGATGGGCCGCAAGTATCGTTATGGTCCCAAAGTCGACAAAGCCCTTCGCAATATCGCAAAGGAGTACATTGCACTTCGTGAGGCTTGTGTGTCTGGACGCAAATTGTATAACGCGGTTGCACCGGAGTTTATTCTTTCGAGCCAGGACATTGAGAAAGGCACGGGAGTGATCGCGGAGTCGATTCACGATGCCGTGTTTCGGATCGGTGAGAGGCAATTGGCCGCCATTGACTATGATGTGCCTGACGAATGGAAGTTACCTGACACGCTGACATTGGACGATTTGTTCGACTGGCTGGTCGAATCAGAAAGTCCGAAGTGGATCGCCGATGCGGTGCCTGGACTGTCTTTTGGAGAAGGTAATCGGTTAGTCGTCCAGTTGCGTCGAGAAGCTCTCAGCGCCAGTCAAATCAGAAGACGGGAGAGCGGCCCCATAGTTGCGGGAGCCGAAGGTGGAACGACAAACAGCGGAGAACCCGGCAAAAACAACGCTACACAACGTTCCCCTGAACCTCGTGTCCAAGTCAAAGTGGAAACTTTCATAGTGATAGTGGATGCAAGGCCGTATCGGATCGAAGGATCAAAGCAAGTTGCACAGCGAGTGGCCCAGTTCATGGAGGCGTTGGTGCGTGCCGACGGCGAAGTCGTGAGCATGACGGACTTCCAAGTTCGTACCCGAAACATGGAGAATCAATGCTCCGACATAAAGGATCTGGTGGAGCGACAACCCGGCGGTGGTTGTCGAATCCCGCGAGAGAAACTCTGGCTTAACAAAGTCAATTCTTGGCATTTGATAAGCCAAGCAATGTCGAGCATACATTAGAGAGATCAT
>CAUJKL010000686.1 GCA_963204995.1 Planctomycetota bacterium
CGCCCCGAACCGCTCTCCGGCAATGCCGACGACCATCGCAGGCAAGATGATTGCAAATGGGCTTATTCGACGGACGAGCTGCGAAAAACGGTCTGCAAAAATGAATCCTGCGAGAATGGACAAAGCAACAGTCAAGTGTAGTGGAATCACACCGTGATGCGATGTGAACCAACTGTCTTGTGCAAGACACGACATTGCGGCGAGTAGGCTACCGCCAGCAATGACGAACCGTAGCGAACTTCTCAACACGAGCGTCCGAACTGTTTGGGTTACTGCGATGACGGCCAGCGGCCACCATTGCGGTTCTGTGATCGTGTCGAATCCGACGGTTCTAGGCCCGATTCTGGTCAACAGCAGCAATGCCGCCATGCAAGCGAACTCGGCTTCTTTAATGCCGCGGCGCCATAGATAAGCGTAGAACGCTCCCACCCCCCAGAACGCGATCCACAGTGGCGAACCTATACGTTCGACGACACTGCCGAGGAACAACTCGAATGGTTGGCCATGCCCAAGAGGAATGGATACGACCAGTAGGAGAGGCAAAGTTGCCAGCACAAATCGTTGGAGGCGGCGTGAGTGTTCCGCAAATCCAATCTCGCTCAGGATTACGAGAATGGCGAAGAGGAAAGGCGCTAGGTAGTACAAACTGAACGAAGTTTCGAGCCCACGGGCGGCTTGAAACGAAAGTGTTAGCACGTACGAACGAAAACAGACGCCAACTGCCAAGAACACAAACACGGGCCACGGATACCAAGGCCACTCCCACGGCGTGCCGTTCTTTCGCAAGAACGACGAGCCGCGGCGGACGGCCGGCAAAAGTGTCAGCGTCACCACACCAGCTGCCAGCGGAAACGAGAGCACGCGCCATGACGTCACGAGGTCTGACTGCTCCGTCAGATTTGGCGAGACCCACAGTGGATAAAGAAAGAACAATCCGAATGTCAGATACAACGGCAACCGGTAGCTCGGTGGAAACTTGATATCCAGGGAACGAATGAGTCCTTCACTAACGAGAAGCGAGAAGATCAAGCCGAATGCGAGAACGGTGCTGGCGGTCGAGGGAAGCGCATTGCAAATCTCATCAAAGCTGACGGAGATGGCAACGAACATCAGTATCACCAGCAGAGCAAGTGACCGAGCGTCTTCCCAAACGCGACCGAGCCGTACGACGAGATATGCGGTGAGTGCAAGCAACAGCGTGTAGCCGCAGAGCGAACCGGCCAGCAACCACACGTTCTCCGAGACGGCACTTTCGGCAAGTTCGCTCCGCTCTCCGAATGCCGCATGAAGCCCGTAGAGTACGAACGAAGCACTGAGTAGATAGAACGGATTATGTGTGTACAAGAATCTTGCACAGGAATGAAGTTTCGTTTGCATGGAGGAACTCCTGATGAGTCGAACAAGAAGAACGAGTCCGGAGAACAACGACGAATTGGCGACGTATTGTCCTGAAATGGCGGAGGGCGAGCGAATGACGCCGACAGCGAGCAGCCTCGAACGCGTTGCAACGAACCGAGCATGACAACCTCGGCGAAAACTAAAAATGAACTCATGCGTTTCGCGATGGAACACGGGGCGCGACAGTCGTAAACGACAGCGTGCATCGTCCTGCGAATACGGCGTACATCCGAGTTGGGAAGAGAAGCAGCACCGAAGGGCTCGGAGCACGTGGATAAGATGCCCTCAGCGTAACGAATTGGTCTGCCTGAGGCAAAATATTTTTCGGGTCGTAGTGCAGGTTGACGTGTTCGTGGGTCAGGTAGGTTTGCAACCCACCTGATCGAAAGCCGTTATGGCAGGATGCAAACCTGCCTCACGTCGAACCGTACCAATTAAAGCGCCGGTAGGATCGCGCCGCAACACAGACGCCATTTGCTGCCATTCACCGTAAGCCCTACGCATCCAACAGCTTAGCCAGTCTCTGAGGATGTGGCATTTCATTTTACCCTGGGTATGTTCTCCCACCCCTGCAAAGGTCTTAATCTATTACGAGTTCTTGACTTACGTTAACATTCCCGGCTGGTTGTTGCGGTTTGACAGGAAGTCACCCATGAACAGGAGCGACAAGGATGTTGCGTGGAAGCGTGTTCAAGAAGTTCGTCGAGGCAAGCCCGGTCAGCGTGATGGTGCAAGGCACGCTGGAGAGAATCTTCGACCCCACCAAGGTGCAGCAAGTCTTTGACGACAACGCCGTCCGCCAAGACACCAAAGAACTCACCTTCGATCAGTGTCTTGGCATCATGTCCGATGTCGTCTTTCAAGTGACGCCTTCGGTCGGTGCCTGGTACAAGCATTATGGCGACACACTCGACGTCACACGGCAAGCCGTCTATGACAAGTTGAAACACCTGGAGTTGCCCATCTCGGCCGGCCTGGTGCGTTATAGCTATGAGGAACTCTTGCCGGTCGCCAAAGCCATGGGCTTCCGGCCGCCACCGTTGCTGGCCGGTTATCGCGTTCGCGCTCTGGATGGCAATCACTTGTCGGGGCCGATCATCGCATTCTGGAAACGCGTCGTCATCGGGCCGCCGTCTTGCCGGGCCAAGCGTTGGCGTTTTATGATCCGCAATGGGATTTCATCACCGAGGTGATTCCTTGCGAATGTGGTCATGCTCAGGAACGTTCGTTGACCGAAGAAATCTTGTCCTTCGTCGGTGCCAAGGACTGTGTGCTGGCGGACCGGAACTTCTGTACGGCGAGGATCTTGTTTGGTATCGCGCGAGGCAAGGCTTTCTTTGTGATTCGCCAGCACAAGACCAATGTGGCCTGGAAAGGCCAGGGGAAAGTTCGTCGCGTGGGGAAAGACGACCGCGGTCGGTGGATCGACGAGCAGACGGTCGTGTTGACAGATACGAAAAGCGGCGAGACGTTGACGGCGCGTCGCATCACGATCCACTTGGACAAGCCGACGAAGGACGGGGAGACGCAACTTCATATCTTGACGAACTTGCCGGCGGAGGATGCGGACGCCTTGAAGGTGGCCAGCTTGTATGCCGATCGCTGGACGATTGAAACGGCTTTCCAACATCTGACGGAAGACTTGCGTTGTGAGATCAACACGCTGGGCTATCCGAAAGCAGCGTTGTTTGGATTTTGTGTAGCGTTGCTGGCGTCCAACGTGGTGTCGTTGGTGAAGGCGGGTCTGCGCGCAGCTCACGGCAAGCATTTTGTGGAAGAAGAACTATCGATGTACTACTTGACGCTGGAAGCGGCCCAGGTGTCGGCGGGGATGCGGATTGCGATCGAGGAGAAGCATTGGGATATTTTTCGCACGATGAGCGTCGACGAGTTTGCCTCGACGCTGGTGGAGTTGGCAGAGCACTTAAAGACGCACAAGTACACCAAGCACAAACGTGGTCCGAAGAACCCCCAACCGAAAAAGATCAGCGGAAAGAAACTCAAGCATCTCTCGACCGCCAAACTGCTTGCCCAAAGAAGGAATGCGTGACCTTTACAGGGGTGGCTTGTTCAACCTATTACCCAGCCGACACGAGTGAGGCTCGATTCGGCTCTGGCGCCGCTGACACCTGCTCTCGCGAAGGGCTTTCACCGTACGAACGAATCCCGCAGACTTGCCCCAGGAGACGATTCGTGGCGGACTTTGGATTGCCGAACCTCGACCACTCTGACCGCAACTGCCGTGACTAAGGGTCGCATGGATTTTGATTTGGAGGACATCCTCGACGATCTGGTCGCCGATGTTACGCATTTCGGCAAACGCGGCGAGTAGCATGTGTTCGGTTTGTGCTCGTTCGAGAAACGGGCTCATTTCGCGAGGGAAGATCGTCCCAAGCTCCGTGGTTTACAGGATCGAAGCATCGTACCTCCGCAAGAAACGAAACGATCGTTGAGTAAGGCCAATACCTTTCTCAACGACCGTTGTCTTGGGATTCTACACCGCCATGGTGTTTATAGCGGCAGTGTCTGTTGTGGGTTACCGATCGTTACCAAGTCTCCACTTGCGTTGGGCGACTTGGTGTCTGAGTGACGATGATGGCCTCGATCATCGGAATCGGAGCGATCGTGTTGATGCTTCTTCTTGCCGGAATTGTTCCCTTTCTTCTTGTCGTGGCCTTTGTGCTTCTTGCCATGTCCGGCATCTCGATCGGGCGGCGAGTGCTGAGCCCACGGAGGGCTCGCGAACTTGCCATGCATCCGCGGGCCGTGACCAGGGCCAGCCCAAGGTGGGCCACCATGGAACCCTCGTGGACCATGAGAATCGGCTCGATCGTGCTGTGCCCACGGTGGACCGCCGCCGGGCATACCAGGACCGTGGTGAGCCAGCGGAGGGCCGCCGGGGCCGGGATGTCCGCCGAAGCCCTGTGGGCCGTGGGATGCTCGTAGACCGTGGTGAAGTGCCACGACCGCTTTGAACTCGTCGCGAGACAAACAGCCATCGCCATTCTTGTCCAGACGATCGAAGAACGCATCAGGACCGAACGACAAAGGATGGCGATGAGCGTGATCTGGCTGAGCGCTTCGTTCGTGACCCGGCTGGCCGGGCGAGTGCGGAGGTGCCGGACGACCATGCTCGGAATTCGTGTCACGTGGGCCGCGTTCTGGAACGCGACTTGCTTCCCCTCGGGGTTGCGCCATCGGAGGACGTGGACCGCGGCTGGAAGATTGATCCTCGCGCGAACGATCGCTCGGCGAGCCGGCAGGCTTTGCACCGTCCGGGCTCGCGCCATCCGAACGTCTACCGTCGGGACCGCCACCGGGCATGCCTCTTGATACTTCGTCCTTGGTTACCCAACCGTCACCGTCCCTATCGAGATGCGACAACCGCTCCCACATGGGGCCTGGCACTTCGTCCTTGCTCAGCTTTCCATCCTTGTTCTGATCCATTCGCGAAAACATTTCGGCGACGTTCGGTGGGCCGCCGCGTCCGGGACCGTCAGGACCACCTGGGCCGCGCCCAGGCGGTTGGGCGACCGCCGTTCCCGCAGTCACCAGCGAAAACGTCAGACCCGCGAACGCCGTCGCGGCGAACCAAGTCGTGCGATCCTTGTGCATACGATTTCTCCTCCGCCTTTCATTAGTTGAATGTGCGATTCGCAAGCATTGCGAACGGCAAGTGTGATTTGTTCTGTTGAATGAAAACGATTAGAGCGTCCTGTCGTCTACAGGTAAATCGGAATAATCGTTACAGAACTAGCGATGCTGGGGAGTCGAGACGTCGACCTCCCACGACTTGGACAGACTGCTGCTGCTGCCTAGAATGCACTGGACTCACCGACCGGCGTTCCCCACCGAAAGCAGTGCTGTGGCAGAAGATCTGACGATTGAAGAGCTGTACGAAGAGTTTGAAGAACTCGCCGATTGGGACGAGCGCTGTGATTATCTGATCGATTTGGGTTTTAATCTGCCGCAACTGCCCGACGAAGCGAAAAGCGAAGTCAACAAGGTTCACGGTTGTCAGAGTAATGTTTGGCTTGTCGCGGAGATGAAGGCCACAAAACCGCCGACGTTGGAATTCATTGCCAACAGCGATGCGATCATCGTGAACGGTTTGATCGCGGTGCTCATCGCTTTGTTCGGACACAAGACGCCCGAGCAGATCTTGAAGATCGATGCCCAAGAAGTCTTCGCGCGATTAGGTCTTGAGCGGCACCTCAGCCCGCAACGTCGCAACGGTTTGTACAGTATGGTGGATCGCGTCCGGCAACTCGCCGTGGAAGCGGCTGCTGGGGAGATTTGAGATTGCTGAGAACCTGACGGGAAAATGAGTTCACAAGCCGCAAGCCTCGGACAACCGCCGACCCCCGAATCAAGCCGCCGAAACCCCGTGTGATTGGACGCCCGCTACCGGGACCGATAGAACTTCGATGGCATCACTTTCTCTTGGCCGTGATTTTCAACCTCGTCGTTCCAAAGGCGACCTGGGACAGCGGCAAAGGCTGATTCAGCCCCGTGACAAGTATGTCGTGTCCAAACAGATCGGCCGCGTCCGCGCTGAAGGTTACGGTACCGCTCTTCGTTGCGATAAAAGACTGACCGAAGATCACCGAAGAAGATTCGCCACTCCTAAAATCGTACATGATTCCGCCAGCGTCATCGATTTCCGCTTGCCCTTGTAGCGAACTCGCATTGCCGACTACTCCGGCGGGCACAATCAGTCCGGGAGTAAAACGAACATCCGTATATGCGGCAAACGGCGCGACACCAGGCGGGCCATTTACAATCAAACGCGCGCGTAACTCAAACTGATCTCCCACTTGCACCGAGGTAACGACGGCACCCGTGGAATCGACAATTTCCAACTCGACGCTTGCGGTCACGTCTTGCAGCGATACTTCTGGCGGCGGCGAATTGATCGCTGCCAATAAGTAAGGCCCGCCACCGCCGCCGCTGTAGGCGTCAATAAAATTAATCACGACAAGTGCATCGATCGGAGAGAGATTAGAGTCGCCATTGGCATCCAAAAACGGCGGCGCGGTCGTAAAGGCGCCGCCGGGCAGCGGACCGGAGTATCCCGTATCGGTCGCATTGATAATAATCAGAGAGTCAAGTGGACTTACATAGGTGTCATTATCGACATCGTAATACCGGGCAGCGTTCTGAAACCCGGTGGTTCCACTCCCTTGCGACCAACTGGTGGAAGGGTTCGTCCCCGTCGGCGCGACACCTGCAAAACTCTGGATTCCGCTATTGGCATAGTTCAGCGTCAGGACGTAACTTCCAGCCGCCATCGTGATGTCGGCAAAGTGCGAGATCGTAAAGGTCTTCGAGTCAGCGGACGCTGTGAGCGTTGCAGAGCCCGGAAGTCGATTCGCACCACCGTTGCGTGTGAGCGTAAAGTCGGACAAATCAACGCCTACGACACCCTTGTTAAACGTAATCGTAAACGAAGATTGCGGCGGTGCGTTTCCGGGCGGGCTGACGGGTGTAATCGTGCCGACAGGTGGGCTGGTGTCGATCGTAAATGGCAAGGACGGCGACGAGAAATAGCTCGTGGTCGGTGCCGAGGTGACCTTTTTCGCTCGAATCAGCGCGGAATGCGACCCCGCACTTAGTGTCGACGAGGTAATTGTGTAGGACGTGGCACCCGCCGCCAGTTGCTGGCTACCGCGCTGCACGCCGTCGACCCACAGCGTCACCAAAGCGCTGGTTCCGTTCGCCGCGAGGGTACCCGCGAACGTGGGCGTCGTGTTAGTCGTTATATTGTCGGTATTCGAGTACCCTGTATCGCTGGCCGCCGTTAGATCGGGAACCGGCGGCGTATACGTCGCCAACGCATCTACGTAGACGGGCAGCGCCGGTGAGAATTTCGAATAATTGGTACTCGTCGATGAACTCTTCACACGGATCGAGTAGCTATGGGCCGTATTACTTGGGACCGTCACGTTGATGCTGTAGGCGGTCGCAGCCGCCGCCAGTTGTTGACTCGCGACGGGGACGCTGCCGCCATTGTCAAAAAGCCCTACAAAGCTCGCTGCCGGAACAGTGCCCGTGAAAGTGAGCGTGGTCAGGGAAGTTACGTTGTCCGTAGATGACTGGCCATTGTCGGAGGCCGCCGACAGGTCTGGAGCGAGCGCGGGCTTGAACAAATTGTACTCCGCCTCGAGCCCATTTACCGCTCCGAATCCCGTGTCATTGTCGTAACCCGCGATCCCCATATCCGTGGCTGTGGAAGTTAAAGCGGTCAAGAGCTCTGCGGGAGTTGCCGTAGGATTCGCCTGTCGGAGTAGCGCGAGCAGCCCTGCCACATGGGGTGCTGCCGCGGAAGTACCTGCGAAATTCGGGAGCGTATCCGTGTCGTTCGGGCTATCGATACCAAAGAACGTCGTGTTGACGTTGTCGGGACCCACGATGTCCGGAGTCTGTCGCGTCTGCGCGGCAATCGGTTGGCCCACAGAATTGAATAGAATCGGCACTCCCCCCGCCGACGAAAATGGTTCAAGCTGCAGTGGTGCGGTGAGAGCATCTTCCGCCCCAACCGCTATCACGCCGGCCGCATTGGAATGGCCATACGATGTGCCGCTGTTGGTGGGAAACTGGTCAATCGTGACATTCGAATTCGTCACAACGTACTTGAACCGCCCTAATCCTGCAACGTTGACCCCCGCTACTACCAGGTTCGCGGTCAATTGCGTGGGGCCGTTCACGTAAGTGAGGATCTCGAAGGGATCGCGCGTCGTGGAGGGATTGTTTAGGGTCGAGCTCTGAAGAATGGTATTGCCAGCAGCGTTGAGAAGGAGCAAGTCCAGGTCATGTGTCGCGCCTCCCGACGCTGGGGCGTCGGTCATGAACGGGTCTTGCCATTGCAGCACGACGGAGAACGCGGCATTTGCCGGAATCGTAATCTGCTGGTACACGTCGACTGCGGGTCCGGGATCAAAATCGTGAAGCGGGACGTTTCCTCGACCGTAGTTCCCTAAGACCGCACTGTTTGCAAACGCTGTTGTCTCGTAGGATCGGCGAGCAGAGTTACCTACTGCGGAAACATAGGAAACGCCGGCCGCAACAGCGGCATCGGCGGCTTGAGCCACCACGCCGTCCATGAACATCGGTTCGTCGGGGTATAGGACATCGTCCACGATCACCGTCGCGCCAGCATCACGAAGGGCATTAATCGCCGCTGCGAGCCCGAACTTTCCGCCATGGGCGGTTGCGAACGCCAAGTTTGCATTGGGCGCGACGTCGTAAGCAATTTGGAGCATCGCG
>CAUJKL010000687.1 GCA_963204995.1 Planctomycetota bacterium
GATCGTTCTTCGACCTCTCCCTGGTTGCGAGCGCGCGACGCGCTCGGTCGAGGTCCTCGGACGAGATCGTGACCGAATCCTTCAACTGTGCGAGCTCGGGATGTTCCAACAAGCACTCGGCCACGCCATGTTCTTTGCACCAGCCATAAAGCGTCCCTTTAGGCATGAGTTCCGCATCGCAGGCCACACAGATCTCTTCCGGAACTCCATGCTCGTCGCACCACGCTAAGCCGGTGACATTGCCGTTTCCTGCCAACTCGGAAAACTTGGGAACCTGCCAGCCGTGGTGATGTCCGAAGTATCCCAAACCTGCCAGGGCTCCGATGACGAGGAATGTAGGCAGCACACGAAAGACGCCGGTGAGCAGCGCGAATCGCCGTCGAGTGACGCGAGGCTCTGTCGTGGATTCATGTAAATCAACTTGGCTCGCGCACTTCGGCCGCTGTGACTCGTCGTTCTTCTTTGACTCTGTGCGCGACCGTTGCTGGGCGGCTTCGTTCAGATCCGACTTCGTACTCATTGCAAATCGCCTTTGGAATCGTAATCACAATGCAAAAAGTGTTTTCCGGAGGTGCGGTTGGTCACCACTCGCTCGACGTGCGTATTCGTATCCCACGGTTAGCTTGAGCGCAGCGCAAACGGCGGCTATCGCGGGCGTCGAGCGAGCTTGCTCAAGGCGAGATTACAGTTGCAGTGTGCAGGTCAACGCGCACACGTCCCGCCCGGTTGAGAAAGGCGGAAACTGGTGGGGCGGCTCGAAAGAAACAGCCGCCAAGGAGAGGTTGATCGGAGAGGACGCCACCTCAAGCAACCACTGCATGGTCGCAGGCGATGCCAACTCGTCGTCGGCACTCCGCGATGCGTCGAAGATCGCGCCATGACAAAGGCAATCTTCGTCGCGCTCGGCGGGAGATTCAGGCGTTCGGTCACCCGAAGAGTCCTCTCGGTCCTCACCGCAGCTACAAGCAGACTTCTGACACGGCGCAACAGCCCCATGAACCGCCTCGCCCAAACACATGTAGGGGCAAATCAGCACCACTGCGATCAGAGAGTAAGTGGTGGCCAGTCGAATCATGCGTGCCAGTAGATCCCTAAGTCGTTGATACTCCTGAAATTATCGGTTGCTTTTGGGTATTGGTCAAGGTCAACCTAAGGCCTCGCAACCGCAGACCTTATCGGACGAGTCGGTTTGCCGACTAGAATCCTTCGGCCACATTCGCTCAAGTTGGCGAACCGAATCGTTCAAGCCGCACGATCACTACAGCCGATACCGGAAGAGCGGATGCTGTGTAGATTCACTCGGGAATAACTCAATGCGGGCTCCAAATCTAGCGACGAAATGCCTGACTTGGGTCATGGCTGCGTTTGCGCTGCTGCAGTCGTTGCAGGGATCGGAGTTGGCGTGTCAGTTCGGTGTGTGCCATTCCGTCAGCGAGTCACGGTCACTGACTTGTTGCTCCAGGCGAAACGCTCCGTCGGACTCGTCTCACGAAACGCATCGTGACGGCGAGCTGAAACGTGTCGCAGCACCGAGTTCGCCGTGCAAGTGCCCGACGAATTGCTGGTGCCGACGTGCTGAACTGGCTCTCGTCCAGGCAGGCGAGCTGGTACCGATGACCGACGGGAATGAACTCGTCATCGACTGGAGCCCAGTTGTCGACGTCAACTCAGCACGGCCGGTGGTGTCGTCCCCGATCGCTCCCAAATCGCCGCCGCAAGTCTGCGCCGTTCTCTGCCGCTTCTTGGCATGATTGCTCCGCGAGCGATGCCTTCTACTTGAAGGCGTGGTTCAAGCTCGCGACCGATGATCCATGTGTCTCAGCATCGTTCGACTCCCGTCAACGATCGGAGCCGACTCGGATACAGCTCAGCAATCAGTTCAACATTTCGAGACCTTCACGGACAGAGAACCAATGGCAGCCACACGAATCATAGTCGTAGCCGCATTGTGCCTGTGCGCCGGCTGCCGAACGGCGGGGAAGCAACACTCGATCGATTCGAGTCGCGAACTGGTTGGTGCGACCGAGGCGAATACTGGCCAGAGTCCCCCACCGTTTGAATCTCAGCAGGCGGCGTTCGGCGCGCCGGGGATGCAAGTGCAACCGGCTGCTCACATTCAGCCAGCGCAACCGGTGATCGTACCTGAACCGCTTGAAATACCGTCGCCAGCAACAACAGAGTTGACGCTGGAGCAACTGGAAGAAATGGCGATCTCCTTGAATCCGGCGTTGGCCAGAGCGCAGGCTTTGGTTGACGCAGCCCACGGCAAGTGGGTTCAAGTTGGCCTTCCGCCAAACACAGAACTCGGCTACTCCGGCCAGCAGCTCGGCAGTCACGGGCAAGCGGAACAGCAAGGTGTGTACATCCAGCAGGAATTCGTGCGAGGCCACAAACTACGGCTGAATCGGGCGATTGTTGACCAAGAGATCGAACAGGCGGAACAGAGACTAGCGACGCAACAGCAACGTGTACTCACCGACGTGCGATTAGGTTTCTACGACGTGCTCATCGCTCAAAGGCGATTGGAGACGACACAGCAGTTGGTGGACATAGCGAAACAAGGGACGCAGACGGCTGAAGCGCTCTTCAATGCGAAGGAGGTTAGTCAGGCGGATGTGATGCGTGCTCGCATCGAGTCGCAATCGGCGGACCTGCTTCACGCGAACGCTCGCAACCTTCATACCGCAGCCTGGTCGCGTTTGGTCGCCGTACTGGGCAATCCAGACATCGCACCTGTTCCGCTGGTGGGCGATTTGGAAATCGTGGCTGATCAAATCGATCCCGACGACACGTTACAGCGAATACTTTCTGAGAGCCCGGAATTGGCGGTGCTTCTAACTGAAGTCGAAAGGGCCCGCTGGGTTATCGATCGAGCCTATGCCGAACCGATTCCCAACGTGGATGTCCAGGCCGTCATGCAAAGTGACAACGGCACGGGCAGCACCAACGGCAACCTCCAGGTGTCGATGCCGATTCCCTGGCTGAACCGCAACCAGGGAGGAATTCGGCAAGCCCAGTCCGAGTTGGTCGCCGCCGAACGAGCGGTCGGGCAACTCGAACTAAGCCTCAAGCGACGACTGGCCGGCGTCTACCAGCGATACGCATCAGCGAGAAACCAGATGCTGGCCTACTCGAAGCCGGAGGGCATCCTCGCAAACTCACAGGCAACGCTCGACTTTGTACGCAAGGGATACCAAGCTGGCGAGATCGGCTACCTTGATCTGCTAACCGCACAACGCACCTACTTCCAAAACAACCTGGCATACGTCGAATCCCTGGGACAGTTGTGGGCGGCGGTCGTCGAGATCGAAGGGCTGTTGTTGAAGGACAGTTTGGAAAGTGGCGGTGTCGCGGCACCGTGAACGGAACGCAAGGAAACGAGAGGCAGCGGCAAATGAGGGGACGACCACCGACATTTTCTCAACAGGATCGCAAGTACCTGGCTGAATTGATCCTAGAACATGACGTTCGCGGAGCGCGGCGGAAGTCGAAAACCTCCGTTTGCCAGCAGACTTTAAGCAAAATTGCACGCGAATTCGAAATCCCTTTGAGACCAGGAAGACGAGCCAAGCGGGCCGCGTAGTGAGCTAGATTATATGATGAACGTCCCGGCTCTAATCCGACTCACGAAGTTTCCGGCATTGACCGGAATCGGTGAAGCGTCAATTATTACGGGGTCGCGTCTTTTTCGTTTGGAGTCTTTCGTGCGTTTTCCCTTGCCACAGTTCACGACGTTCCTGCT
>CAUJKL010000688.1 GCA_963204995.1 Planctomycetota bacterium
GAGTAGACGCAACTAGTTTGCCACTACCGCACACGTTGCGTGACGTACGAGCGATGAGGTCACCGTTTCACTTTGGCATGGAACATGCAAGTTCCCTTCCGTCGTGTTCAGTCGTCGCGAGCAATGTCGCACGACTGCGGCAAATCGGAGTATCCAGAGCGAAAAGGGAGACATACCATGGTCAGCTTTGCCATTGTGGAACTTGACGATGGACTGACAATCGCGACGATTCAGCCAGGGCAATCCCCTGAAGATGCCGCCATGGCCAGTCACGGAATCCTGGTCGATCCCGGGCCGTATGCGACCTACGAGGAGGCCTGCGACGCGCTGAGTGAACTGGAAAGCGATGTTGAAGACGAACGAGTCTAGCAAATATCAAATCAATGTTCACGTTCCGTTGCTGACAGGGCGCTAACGGCTATCTAATCAACAGCACTTTCGCGCCACGAAGCTGGCCATGTTTCAGTTCGATCAATGCCCGATTGGCATCTTCGAGGCGATACGTTTCGACCGTGGGGGTGATGGGAATGCTGGCGGCCAGAGGAAGGAGCTCGCGGATATCGTGCTGTGTGATGTTGGCGACGAAAGCTGGCTATGTCGCGCGCCAGCCTTCGTCGCCAATCAGCGGTACAAACGCAAACGTGCCCAGATCGTCGATCGACAGCGCGCCGTGCTGGTTGCGAAAGCGGTACAGATGCTGGCTCGATTTGCACTTTCCGATCGGCATCACGATGCGTCCGCCCTCGGCAAGCTGATCGGTGTACGAGGGCGGCAAACTGGCAGCGCCTGCGGTCACGACAATCACATCGAATGGCGATTCCTCGACAAGACCAAGAGAACCGTCACCAAGGTGAACATGAACATTGCTGAAGCGCAATCGCGCCAGTGTGGACAGCGCTCGGCGGGCAAGGGCCGGGATGCGTTCGATCGTGTGGACTACGGCACCGAGTTGCGAGAGCACAGCAGCCCCATATCCCGAGCCAGTGCCGACTTCGAGAACCTTTTCGTCACCTCGCAACTCGGCCGCTTCGGCCATGAACGCTACCGTATACGGCTGCGAGATCGTCTGCCCGCCACCGATCGGTAGCGGCCAATCACCGTAGGCATCATCTCGCAACGCCTCATCCACGAACTCTTCGCGCGGCACCGCCAACATCGCGGCAAGCACTCGCGGGTCGCAAATACCCCGCGCACGTAGTTGCGTGTCGACCATTCGATGCCGGAGTTGCGTGAAGTGGTTCGTCGTAGATTCCACGATTAGTGTGCTACCTTGATCTTTCGAGCTTTGGCCTGCTCGGCCTTCGGCAGCGTTATCGTCAGTACGCCATCTTTATATTCGGCGGCAACTTCATCCTCATTCACTTCGGCCGGCAATGTAATGGATCGCGAGAAGGCTCCTGTCCGCCGCTCGACACGGTAGAACGTCCGCCCCTTCTCCACTTCTTCCTCCTTGCGTTCTCCGCTGACGGTCAGCAGGTTTCGATTGATCCGGATGTCGACCTCATCTGGATCGATGCCCGGCAGATCCAACTTCGCTTCGATCGTGTTCTCCGTATCCGAAAGATCAAGTGCTGGCGCGTTACGGCCAACCGTGCAGGCATCGTCGCCTCCAAACACTCGCTCCATCACATCGTCCAGTTCTTCTCGTAACGAAGCTAACGGATGACGCCTTAGGCGATCCGTCAAACTGCGTGCCTTTTTTGCTGTCTTACTCATGAGTGTATCCTTTCGTGGCGGGCGTGATAAACGAACTTCGCGATCGCATCGAAGCCTTTCATGGCGCACCTCCTTTTGCCCTTGGGTGCAACGAATGGCTTCGACTTGATGACTTGCAAACCACGGGCCAAAGACGCGTCCGAAGGCATAGCGTTTGCAGCACGTTTTGATGGAACGCATCGCTCCGAGATTTTGTGTCGATAAGGCGCGCATTGTGTGCGAGGTCGGTACACTTGTGGAGTACTTGATTATGGCAAGCACCAAGACGCTTCTGTCTACGCCGAAGACGCATCCGACGAATGCGGAACTCGCGACTCCATTACGCGAGACTGCGGATTTGCTCGAAGCACAGGGAGCCAGCATCAGAACTCCTGATCCAGGAGCCGAGAACTCTGGGAGTCCGCGGATTCTCGACGAGGCAGCGGGAAAATGAGGTGATACCAAAATCCGATTCGTGGTTCACGGTATTTTCCACCAGATCGGGAGTTCTGAGCATATTTCGCGTGCGGGCCTAGCGGAATGCCGCAGACCGTAAATCATCGGCAAGAGGCTGAACGCCACGCACCGCAGCGAGGTTGTGAAAAAATCGTGGGATAGGCTTCCAGCCTGTCATTTTCCCCGTATTTCTGACAGGCTGGAAGCCTATCCCGCCCAATAAAATCACAGCCTCAGCGCGAAGCTCACGAACGAATCAAGACCTGCCATCATGCGACGATCGCACGATTGACGACGCCGAAAGCCGCAATCGAGGCGGCAACCTAATCACGCGGAATACACCGTATCATGCCGACCAAAGAAGAACTGCTGGCGAAAGCGAAGCAACCGAAGACGCGACGCGATTGCCTCCGCTCTATCGAGGCCAGGTGCAGATGATATCGAAAAGTTCGCGGTGGCTGCGGGGGGACGAAGTTCAAGCGGGCGATTTGCCAATTCGCCTGCATGACGATGAATAGGAAGCAATGTGAAGCAAGGGCCTCGGGCTGGGTTGAAGGGCGAGCGTCGTTGACCATAGCTCGGGGCAGCAAAGTTATCAATGCAGTCGATCTCAAGTCATGCGGCGTGCAACGCCGGACTCGAGTAACAGGCCCTCCAATTGTTCGTAGGGCTGAGCCCCCACGAGTCCGCGATTTCCAATCACAAACGTCGGCACACTGGTAATGCCGAGATCGCGAGATCGCTGCCAGTCAGCATCGACAGCCTGACGGAACCCGCGCTTCAAAAGAATCTCTTTCGCCGCTTCCGCAGAAAGTCCCACTTGCTCCGCGACCGCAATCAGGATGTCGATATCCGCTAGATTCTGATCGTTGACGAAGTAGGCACGAAACAGTGCGTCGTGAATTGCACCACCATTGGCCTGTGTCTCCGACCAGGCAGCCAGCTCCTGAGCCAAGCGACTGTTATAAGTCATCGATCGGTCGCCATAGGGCAGACCTTCCTGACTCATCAACTCGGCTATTCGAGCCTTCGCTGCCGAGATGTCGATATCGCGACCGGCAAACAGCTCCTCCAGCGTCAAGCCGTCGCGTGGGGTCTCGGGGTGCAACGGAAAGTGTCGGTAAGTCACTTCTACGTTGAACTCTTGGTGTAATCGTTCTACACGCCCGGTGCAGAGGTAGCACCACGGTCAGACATAATCGGAGAACACTTCCAGTATGGGCATCATGAGGTCTCGGGGGGATTCGTCGAACTGAGCTTGCAGAATCGTCGCCGTGGTGACGGTAACTAACAGCCTCATCTTCCAGACAACGGCGACTCCTCATCTTACCGGCCTACTCGCGAAATCCCAGGGCTGTTCGCAACGGTCCCTTCAAAGCCCAATATGCATTCGTAAGGTGCGCTCGGTCGGTTGCCGCTGCGGTTGACGATCCGCAGCGTTTCCCGCGAATTGGCCAGCGACTCGCAAGAAACACTCGTATTGCCCAATCTAGCGGGTGACGACGGCGAGTTTTGGCAAGGCAATCTATCAGCCGTTGCCAATCTTCATATGGACGACTATGATCAAAGAGTCGTATTGAGACACAGTCTCATTCGTGTAGCCTCGCCTTTTTGGAGTGCTCGCCGTGAACGAACTACTTCCCCTAAACCTTTTGGTACGAGGGCAATGTGCTTTGGTCGAGCAGTTGGTCGGCCAAGTCGATCACGTTCATCGTTTGGAAGAACTCGGCCTCCGTGCCGGAGTGTCCGTCGAGATGCTCCAACCGGGGATTCCTTGCATCGTGCGAGTCGCTGACCAAAAGCTCTGTTTTCGTGACGCGGATTTGTTCAACGTCATCGTTCGACCCGGACTCGCCGTTTGCCAGGAGTAATCACTTGACTACGTTGGCCAACGCGAAAGTAGGGCAGAGCGGACGAATTCTACAGGTTGAAGGGGTGGACGATGTGGCGATTCGCTTGCTCGAGATGGGACTGACACCCGGCGTTGATTTTGAGATGCTCGGCAAGGCCCCGCTCGGCGACCCCATCGAAATCGAGATCCGTGGATACCGCCTGAGCCTGCGGAAGAGCGAAGCTGCTCGGATTAGTATTGAACTCAAAGCCTGACCGCTTTACCGCCTCTAACCGTCGCTCGATATGCATGCCTGCCGAATCTTCCACTAAAACTCTGACGGTCGCTTTGATCGGCAATCCGAACACCGGTAAGTCGACGCTGTTCAGCGCGCTATGCGGCGTTCGGCAGCGGACGGGAAACTATCCCGGTGTCACCGTCGAAAAGAAACTCGGACACGCGGATTTCCATCGGCAACCGTTCATCATCGTTGATCTGCCCGGATCTTACAGTCTCGCGCCTCGCTCTCCGGACGAGATGATCGCGGTCGATGTTTTGCTCGGGCGACAGAATGCCGTCGACGAGCCCGATGCCGTGTTGTGTATTGTCGATGCCAGCAACTTGGAGCGAAACCTCTATCTGGTCAGTCAAGTCTTCGAACTTGGCAAGCCCACGGTCATCGCGCTCAACATGGTCGACCTGGCTCGCGACCGCGGAATGACGATCGATGTCGACCTGCTTCGCAAACGGCTGCATGTTCCGGTCATCGAGATTCAGGCCAATCGGAAACGAGGCTTGAAGGAACTGAAGCAAGCACTGGTGGACACCATCGAGGCACAGCAAACTCCGCCTGACAGTCCGTTTCCAGACCTGTTTCAAGCCGAAGTTGCCAAACTCGAAGCGGAATGTGCGAATGCCTTTGGGACGCCGTTGCCGCGATATCTCGTCGAGCGACTGCTGCTCGACACGAGCGGATACCTAACACACGGCGGCATCCGCGAAATTGATGCGTCCATCCAGACGAAGATCTCCGCCGCTCGCGAACGGCTTGCCAATGCCGGCATGCCGGTTCCCGCCGTCGAGGCGATGGCGCGGTATCAGTGGATCGGCAAGTTACTCGAGGGCGTCGTGCAACGTCCCAGTGCGCGGCCCAAGAGCTTTAGCGATAAGCTCGATCGTGTCCTGACGCATCGCGTGTGGGGGTCCGCCTTTTTCGTCTTGTTGATGCTGTTCTTGTTCCAAGCGGTCTTCTGGATCGCGGGCCCCGCATCTGATCTCATCGACTGGCTAAAGACGCTCGCGTCGACGTTAGTGACGGCGAGTCTCGCAGAAGGTGCGCTGCAGTCGCTAATCATCAACGGCTGTATCGAGGGTGTTGGCGGAGTGCTTGTCTTCTTGCCGCAGATTTTTGTCCTGTTCTTGTTCATTGCGATCTTGGAGGACTGCGGCTACATGTCACGAGCCGCTTATCTCATGGATCGGCTCATGTCGCGCGTTGGACTGAGCGGCAAGTCGTTCATTCCACTGCTGTCGTCTTTCGCGTGTGCGGTTCCTGGCATTATGTCGGCGCGCGTCATCGAAAACCCACGCGATCGGTTAATCACGATCCTCGTCGCACCGTTGATGAGTTGCAGTGCCAGACTGCCCGTCTACACGCTGCTGATCGGTGCGTTCATCCCGAACCAACGGTTCTTGGGACTGTTTGGCCTCCAAGGCCTCACCATGTTTGTCATGTATACGATCGGAA
Organism: Planctomycetota bacterium; assembly: GCA_963204995.1. Lineage (GTDB taxonomy): Bacteria > Planctomycetota > Planctomycetia > Pirellulales > Pirellulaceae. The sequence continues at coordinate 5,730 of CAUJKL010000688.1, forward strand.
TCGTCACGGCAGTCTTCGTGACGCTCGCTCTGCGGCGGACCATTCTTAAAGGTGCCACACCGCCGTTCGTAATGGAATTGCCAAGTTACAAGCTACCGGGTCTGAGCATCGTGGTGTACCGGATGCTCGAACGCGGGTGGGCGTTCGTCCGGCGTGCAGGCACGTTGATCTTCGCCGTGACGATTTTGGTGTGGGCCGCAGCCTATTATCCGCGTGACGA
>CAUJKL010000689.1 GCA_963204995.1 Planctomycetota bacterium
AGTGTTGGCCAACCTCCGCCGACACGCCGCCGAGCTTGCCCATCGCCGCCGAGGCCTGCCCGACCTGCCCCTTCCCGGCGACAGTCCGCCACAACTGGCGGTTACCTGACCGTGACGGCATGAGACGAGGAGAAACACGATGCGACCGCGAGCATTGGCGGATCGCGGTTCGCGCCGGCGGACGGAAAGCGGTACTCAGTTCAGGTGCTCTTGGTTGGCGGAACGGACAGGTGCGGCGACGCTCGCAGCGTCGCTGGCCGAGCCGGTGGCGTTTACGGTTTGGGTTTCCCCGCGTTTGCGATCGACTTCTTGAGGCGTTCTATTTGATCGACGTCGAGTTATTCGGGCTGTTTGTTGGTCCACTCGCGAGAGACGCGTTGAAGTCCGGGGCGAAGAAGTCGCTGGAAAAATGTAGACGTCGGTGTAGAACTCTCGACCTATCAGCGAAAAAAGGACTCACCGCGAATCGCCGTAAGTCCTTGCTATCATAGAGTACCTGAGGGGGACTTGAACCACCACTGTCTTGCGACAACTAGATTTTGAATCCGGTTTGCTATCATGCAGCTGAAGTAGGCCGGAACAAGGCTTTGCGCAGTTCCGGCATCCGCGCCAGACTATTCCGGAACTGCGCAGAGCCTTGGTCCGGCCTACATTTACATCTTGCTTTGCTCGACTGCAACCATGAGTGAACCCTACGACGCGATCTTGCTAGTTTCCTTCGGCGGCCCCGAAGGGCCTGATGATGTCATGCCTTTCTTGGAAAACGTTTTGCGAGGTAAGAACGTCCCGCGCGAGCGGATGTTGGAAGTTGCCGAACATTATCAACATTTCGGCGGTGTGAGCCCGATCAATCAGCAGTGTCGCGAGTTGATCGCCGCGCTCCAGAGGGAGTTGGCCGTGCGTGGACCCGATCTCCCGATCTATTGGGGCAACCGGAATTGGCAACCGATGCTGGCCGACTCGTTGCGTCAGATGAAGGCAGATGGAGTTAGGCGTGCTTTGGCATTCACGACATCGGCGTTCAGTTCCTATTCCGGTTGTCGGCAGTATCGAGAAGACATCGTTCGCGCTCAGGCGGAGGTCGGCGAAGGGGCTCCCGAAGTTCACAAACTTCGCGTGTTTTACAATCATCCTGGATACATCTCGCCTCTGCGCGAACGCATTAAGTCGGCCCTCGATCAGATTCCCGCCGAACGTCACGCCACAACGCAAATCGTTTACACCGCGCACAGCATTCCCAACGCGATGGCTGCCGGGTGCGATTACGAAAAGCAACTCACCGAGTCATGCCGATTAGTGAGTGAAGCGTTCGCCGATCAGTCTTGGCGTCTCGTGTACCAAAGTCGCAGCGGTCCGCCGACGCAACCGTGGCTCGAGCCGGATATCTGCGACTACTTGAACGAACTGCACGAATCTGGCGAAGTGACCGATGTCGTCGTATCACCGATTGGCTTCATCTCCGACCACTTGGAGGTTCTCTTCGACCTCGACACGCAAGCCAAAGACCTGTGTGACAGAATCGGCTTGAACATGATTCGCGCCGCCACGGTTGGGAACCATCCGCAGTTTATAGCTATGATTCGTGAGTTGATTCGTGAACGGACCAACGACGCCCCACGGGCATGTCTGGGTCAGTACGGCCCGAACCACGATGACTGTCCCGAAGATTGTTGTTTGTCAGGACGACCGGCTAGGCCAGCTCCTGGAGCTTGACACATCTCCGTGTAGAACAATTGTCTCAATTGTTCTGTTTGGTTCTGACGTCGCTTTGCGAGCGAGAAACAAATGAAACAAACGAAACAATTGAAACAAACAGAACAATTGAGACAATTGTTCTACACTTAGTTCACCCAAGTTATCGAAAGGAACTCGAACATGTCAAAAATTGATTGGAGCTATCATCGCCCGGGCTGAGTGAGTTGCAGTAAGACGCAAGAGTTTCTTGCGAACGCCAACGTGACGGTGAAGGAAGAACAAAACGCCAAGAAAGCGACGATCGGAGCGACGCACGCTTTAGCATTGGCCCGAACCGTGAATGACATTTATGCCGCCAAGGGTAAGAAGGTCGTTCATATCAACCTGAAAAAAGACAAACCGGACGATGAAACACTCGCGAAGCTGATCGTTGGCCCCAGCGGTAACTTGAGAGCCCCGACGTTGCGCAAGGGAAAAACCTTGGTTGTTGGCTTCCATCAGGAAACCTACGAAACGATCTTTGGCTGATTCGAGATTCGCCCGAAGGAGTACTCCCTTGAAACTGTCGCTATCGGTTCGTATCGCAGAAGCTGCTTGCAAGACCAAGTTGAATGTTGACTTATCGGAGATCGTGCGACTCGCCGTCGAGAATGGCTACGAGGCGATTTGCATGCGGGCCAGCGCGGGCGGCGTGCAGACTCCGCAAGATGTTCTACGCCGCCTCCGAGACCAAGTCGAAGAAGCGGGCCTCGTCGTTTCAATGGTTACCGCCGACTGCGACATCCCGCTGAATAACGACAACGGCCCGAACAGTCTCCGCGACGTTGGCCCGAGTCTCGATGTCGCGGCGGCGCTGGGCTGCGACTTGATTCGCGTATGCCTGAAGCACGTGAAGGATATTACGTTCGCTCGCGATGCAGCAGATCGCGCTGCAGATCGTGGCATTCGACTCGCCCATCAATGCCATACAACAACTCTGTTCGAAACTATCGATCGCTCACTGGAAGTGCTCGACGCGATCGATCGACCGAACTTCGGGCTGATCTATGAGCCGGCGAATTTGATGTTGTGTGGCGAGCCCTACGGCACGACCGCGCTCAAACGGCTTCAGCCTCATCTGATGAACGCCTACGTGCAGAATCATCGCCTCGATCCGGAGGGCCCGGAGGAACTCGAAACTTGGTGTCGCGGACCAGTCCGTTTTCGCCACTTGCCGCTGTGGGAAGACGGCGGCGTCGACTTCCGCGCCGTTGTCGATGGATTGAAGTCGGTTGGCTACGACGGCTACTTGACCGTGCATCAGCACTACGCCCACATCATGGGTCCGGACGAAGCCGCGATTAAGAGCGCTCGGTATTTGCGGAGTTTGATTTCGTAGGGCGGACTTCAGTCCGTCCAGTCACACGGAACGCATGTCAGGACTGAAGGTCCGTCCTACGGCTTCGGCCAGTCCAAATGCTTGTGCAGGAAGTCGAACGTGCCTTTCCCGTTGATCGTGTGCGGGCCGACAAACCATTCGATCTCGGTGCGGTCGCCGATCCCAAGCTTGGCCTGATACAAGTGGCGGATCTTGGCATACTCGTACGCCACCCACTCGTCTTCGCCAACGCCGTCAAAATGACCACGCTCGACCATGAACGGGCGCGGGCAAATCAACGCGGCCATCTCGGCATAGTTAAACGTGCTGCCCAGATCGAACTCGAAGATCTCGTATTCTCCCGTCCACATATAGCTGAAGTTGTGCCGCGTGCTGGCGTTCTTGAGCACCCACTCATTGAAATCGGCCGAGCATATGGAGAGGCAGTAGTCGGTGACCAACGCCGGAATCCGCATCGCTGACTTGCCGCCATAGCTCAGCCCGTAAAACGCAATGCGATCGGGATCGACATTCGGCTGCGCCTTCAACCAATTCACAATCTGCTGATGCTGTGGCACCATGACCGAGAACAACGTCTTGCCGACGGAGTTGGCTTTGCGTTGCAGGGTGCGAAAGCGGTCTTTGAAGATGTAAATGTTCTGCGGAGCGAACGTGATGAAGCCGCGCTCGCACAGTTTGGCGGCGAAGTCGTGGTACGCGCCATGATCGCCGAGAAATACATCGGTGGGTCGGCCTTCGAGGCCATGCTGACAGACCACGACGGGCCGCTTTTCGCCTTCCTTCAAGTCTTTCGGAACCAGCAGCACGCCATAAGCGAACACGTCCGGGAACACATCGAGCATGACTTCGTAGCCAGTCCATTTTTCGGTTTCCCACGACTTGCGTGAACGAGCATTGAACGGGAGCAGATCGTGATCGAAGTGGCCGATCGTTTCGTTGCGGAAAGTGTCGCGATAAGCTTCGACGCTCTTCTCGTATGCCTGGACCGATGAAGTGTCGAGGTTCTTCATGTACTCCTTGCGAACGAACGGGCTCTCGCTGAGCAGCCATTGGTTGTGGCGATCAAGTTCGTCGAGTTGGCGTTGTTGGCGGACAGTCGCATCAACCTGGTGCTCGGTCTGGTGGACGGATTTGTCGTCACCAAAGGCGCTTCGAGAACGAGCCCTTAGCGATGTGAGCACGAATAACTCGAGTGCGTGTCCAGCGAAGCGATGAGTAGGTGAATTGCTGAGATGAAATCGAGAATTTAATTCAGAGGCGTCTAAAAGACTGCGTATCCGCTCCCATTCGGCTTCTACTCCCACCGGATCTCCCAACTCGGCGGGACCACCCCCTTCACTAGGCAAAGTAATCGCCGGCCCGCGTGAGTTCTCGATCAGTAAAGCACGCGGTGCAAGCATCGTGGCGAGCTCGAAATCCCCGAACTCTCGCAACAAGCCAAATACATTTCGCGAGAGCGGCTCGTTCCAAATCTTCTGTCGAGACCCGAAGTAACCGCTAACGTAGGTCGCGTCGATCCGCGTGTCGACGGCAGCGGCATAAAGTGCCAACATTCCGCCCTCGCCATAGCCGACAACGCCGATCTTTGGCACCGTGTCTCCCGCTTCTTTCTCAAACCAATCGACACACGCCAAGACCTTCTGCACTTCGTAGCCGATCAAGTGCCTTCCCATCTCAAACGCTGAGCGGTAGATATACTCGCGGTTTGTCATGTTCGCACGGCCAGGTTGTCCCGGTGGTGCGCGGCGTTTCATCTCACGACTGATCAACGTCGGCACAATCACTCGACAACCGCTCTCGGCCAACAGGCGAGCGAATTGCGATTCGGCGGCCACTCCTTCAGCCAGACCAACAAGTTGCTCTGGCGTTTGATCGGCATCCGGAATCGCGACGACATCGGCAATTGGCTTAAAGTTGGTCGGCACGAGCAATAGGCCTTCCCCGTGAACGTTACCGAATGCCGGCCAGCGAACTGCAAAGATCTCGAAACCGTTTCCCTTGCCGACCAGCGCGGGTGTGTCCGTTGTTGCAATTAACTCCGGTGCGTCGAAGGGAATGCGCTCGTCACGGACGCCCAAAATGTGAGCCAAGTGCTTGCGATTCGGTTCAATCGACACGTTATAGGCTTCCGGCGATGAGAAGTCTCGCTTCCAATGTTTCTCGCGTTGTTCAACCGACTGCTCGATTTCCCGCAACAGGAAGCGATCGACACCGTCGATCATCTCCGATGCAATGTCGCCTTCGACGGCCAGCGGCTTGGTGCCTGGATAGGTGTCGATCGATTGCGCTATCGCGGGCGTGGATACGCTGAGAGTGAGAACAACGAAGAGAGCGAGGGAGCGAGGCATGGGGGAGTTCTCCGGCGTGAGGGTCGTTGTCGGGGCCAAAGGCGACTTTCTTATAGCCGATCGCGATGCGAAAGCCAAATGTTCAGCTACGAATCGACATTCGCTACGCCGGAAGGATGCAATCTTGCTTCGGCTCGTTCGACGAGCGTTTGAAATTCGGGTTTGTTGCCGTACAACTCGACAATGCCCCGCCACACCTTCTTCGCGTCCAACTCCTTGCCTTGTGACGAAAGTTGATCCGCGTCTTGCAGCCGTGATTCGATGAACTCCAGCCGGTCGTTGTCGGAGCCTTTGGCTTCGATCTCGGCGATATTGCGGCGCGCCAAGTTCACAAAGGCCAGACGTGTCGCGTCCTCGTCGCCATCGGCCAGAACGTTCACCATGCCGCGATATTTTTCCAGGGCCGCCAGCCGGTCGCCAAATTGTTCGTAGTCCCAGGCCTGCTTGTACAGTCGCTCTGCCTCGGACTTTGGTTCGCGACCATACTTCACGTTGAACTCGAACTTCCGCTTCGCGCTCTCCATATCGAGCAGCTTCAGGTGTTCTTCCGCAGTGTCGGCCAACGCGCCCTGCGGATACAGACGAAGCAGCTTGTCGAGGTAAGGCCGCGCCTTCTCGCGCTCGATGCCCTCCTTCGACTCGATGATGGCAACCGCATTGCGGAGCAAGCCCGCCTCGCTCGGTGGCCACAGCAACCAAGTTCCAATCCCGCCGATCAACAGCAACAAACAGAGTGCCAGAAACCAGGCACGTTCGTAAAAGGGTGGCCCGCCGGCGGGCTTCTGCGACTTGCGCGCGGGTCGCTGCGCCAGCTTAATTAACTCTCGCGCTGCGTCCTGTTCCCGTTGTGCCTGCGGTGTGACATAGCTTCCGTATGCCGAAGTGGTTGGCGGTATTCCGGCAGCCACTTGCCGAGTCGTTTCGCTGAGTGCGAATTTCACAGCAGCGGCACCACTGGGCCGTTTCGCCGGGTCTTTTTCGAGCAACTGCTCAATGATGCTGGATAACCACGTTGGGCACTCGAAGATGATCCCATCGGCACGCGGTGCCTGCTCCTCGCGCTGCTGTCTCACAATTTCTTCGGTCGAGTCGCCTACGAAGGGCGGGTGACCAACCAGCATCTCGAACATGATGCAGCCCAGCGCATACAAGTCGGTCTTGTGGGTCAGCTCCTGAGTGTCGGCGAGTTGCTCGGGAGCGCGATACGCGGCACGTTCGATGGTTAGTCGCGTCGAAGAAGCACACCACGGGTTCCTGGCTCGATCCACTCGTAAGTCCGATATCTTCACCGTCCCGTCTACCGCGATCAGGATTTTGTCGGGATGCAGATCTTGGTGAACCACGTTTCGCTCGTGAGCACATTCGAGTCCCGCCGCGATCTGATACGCGTAATCGACAACCGTCTCCCAGGCCAAACGATCGCGTCGTGCGAGCAACTCCTTTAGCGTCTCGCCTTCGACGAACTCGTACACGACGCAGCCTTGCATCTCCTCCAGAATGCCGCCATGACAGCCAACGATATTCCAGTGCTTCAGCTTGGTCAGCACGTCCATCTCTTGGACGAGAGCTTGCTTGGCGGCGGTGTTTTTCGCGGCCAGCGGCGCATTGAACAGCTTGACGGCGACCATGCGGCTTTGGGCGACGTGGATGGCTCGATAGACGGCTCCACCCGGTTCTTCGCCGAGCCTGCCTTCCAGAGCAAAGGGGCCAAAACGGGATATTTCCTTCACGGGGATACCTCAAACGTGATGAGATCACGGAAACAACAATCGGAAACCCGGGAAGAAGTCAACGAGCCTTGGGCCTGACACTGGTTGACCAAAGGCTATTCTATGCTGGATCATGTATGAATTGGAAGAGCTGGTGATGCACGTACCGTCAACAAATCGGCTTGCACTGCGCCCCCTAACCAAAGAGAATTAGTTCAACACGCCCGCCCGCCTCCCTCCTGCCTAAGAAATCGCAATGGTCCGAATCAGTTGCTTCTTGCTGACCGCGTTCCACCTGGTTGTCAGTGGCGCGGCGCGATCGGAAGAACTCACCTTCGAACAACACATTCGCCCCATCTTCAAAGCGAATTGCTTTCATTGCCACGGCGAAGAGGGAAAACGCGAAGGCGGATTAGATCTGCGTCTACAACGGTTTATGGTCACGGGTGGCGATTCCGGCAGCAGCCTGACTCCAGGCAATTCAGAGGCGAGTCTCCTCTTGGAACGTATACGCAGCGGAGAGATGCCACCTGGCGACAACAAACTTTCGGCGGACGAGGTCGTGCTCATCGAGCGTTGGATCGCTGCGGGAGCCAAGACCGCGCGACCCGAGCCCGAGCAGATCGGCGAGGACTCGCTGTTCACCGAGGAGGAACGGAACTTCTGGTCGTTTCAGACGATCCGGCGGCCCGAATTGCCAACCGCTCACGACACCACCGCGACACGGACACCGGTCGACCGCTTCGTCCTCGCGAAGCTCGCCGAAGCAGGCTTGAACTTCTCGCCCGAAGCCAGCCGACGTACCCTCATTCGGCGCGTTTACTTCGACCTGCTGGGCTTGCCACCTTCCGTGGCGGAAGTCGACAGTTTTGTGAACGACGAATCGCCCGACGCCTACGAACGGCTCTTGGATCGGCTGCTCGCATCGCCGCACTACGGCGAACGTTGGGGACGGCATTGGCTTGATGTCGCGGGCTACGCCGATTCCGAAGGCTATACCGAAGAGGACACGCCACGAGATTGGGCGTACTTTTATCGTGACTACGTGATAGGTTCCTTCAACGCCGACAAGCCGTTCGATGTCTTCATCCATGAGCAGTTGGCGGGCGACGAGTTGGTTGCTCCGCCCTATAAGAACCTGAGCGAAGACCAGATCGAACGCCTCGCTGCAACCGGCTTCCTCCGCATGGCACCCGACGGGACAGCGGACGGCGGGGTGGATCAGAGCATCGCTCGCAATGAAGTCGTGGCCGATACGATCAGAATTGTTTCGAGTTCGCTCATGGGTCTGACGGTCGGTTGCGCTCGCTGTCACGACCATCGCTACGATCCGATTCCGATTGCGGACTATTACCGCTTGCGCGCCGTCTTTGAGCCTGCGCTCGACTGGAAGCACTGGCGAGTCCCTGCGGCACGAAGGATTTCTCTGTACACCGACGCGGATCGCGAACTTGCCGCGAAGATCAACGCCGAAGCTGCCGAAGTCGACAAGCAACGCAACGTAAAGGCTCAAGAATACATCGACCGCACGCTCGATGAAGAGTTGGCGACGCTGCCGGAATCGGTGCGAGGTTCGTTGCGAGCCGCCTATAAGACCGACGCGAAGGACCGGAACGCCGAGCAACAAGCGTTGCTGAAAGAGTATCCCAGTGTCGCCAGCATCAGCGTTGGGTCGCTCTACTTGTACGACCGGCGTCGCGAAGAAAAGGCCGGAGCAATTGATGCCGCGCGGCGCGAGAAAGAAAAGCGGCTGGCCAATGAAGCCGATCCAACCGCACTCGCTGCCGAAATCCAACGCGACATCGAAGCTGCTGCCAAGTTGCGCGCCGAGAAGGCGGCTGACGACTTGAAGCGTTACCAGGATCGGGCCGATGCGATTCGTGCCACGATTCCGCCCGAGCGATTTTTGCGAGCGATTGCCGAAGAGCCGAATCAGATTCCCGCTACATTTGTTTTCTTCCGCGGGGATCACGAGCAACCGAAGGATGAAGTTGCACCGCAGGGTCTGTCCGTCCTCGAAACACGTCTGGACTCCGCCCTGCCGATGAATGACGACGCGCTGCCGAGCACCGGACGTCGCTTGGCGTTCGCGAAACAACTGACCGATCCGCGTTATCCGCTGACCGCCCGCGTGATTGTGAACCGCATCTGGTTACATCACTTTGGACGAGGCATCGTCAACTCGCCTAGCGATTTTGGTTTTCTCGGCGATCGCCCGACGCATCCTGAATTGCTCGATTGGTTGGCCGCCGAGTTCATCGAGAGTGGATGGCAAGTGAAGCAGGTTCACAAGCTAATCATGATGTCGACCGCTTATCGGCAATCGTCGCATCGCACCGCTCAACACGACGCGGTCGATCCAGATAACAAGCTGTATGCCCGCATGTCCGTTCGTCGCCTCGAATCGGAAGCCGTACGAGATGCACTGCTCGTGATTGCGGACAAGTTGAAACCCAACCTCGGCGGTCCACCAGTGCCCGTGATGGAGGATGAAGTCGGGCAGATCGTGATTGGCAAGGAGAACCTCGATGGCGAGCGGAAGCCGGGGCAGACGGTGCCGTTGCATGGTGAAGAATTGCGCCGCAGCACGTACATTCAAGTCCGACGCAGTCGGCCCCTGGGAGTCCTGGAGACATTCGATAACCCTACGATGGCTCCGAATTGCGAACAACGAAACACATCGAATGTCGCCCCGCAATCGTTGCTATTCATGAACAGCAATTTGGTCGTTGAATACTCGGAGCAGTTCGCGCTTCGTGTGATTCGCGACGTCGGCACCGATCGCGACGAGCAGGTCAGACGGGCCTGGCAACTCGCGTTCGCGACAGTTCCACTAGAGAGCGAAGTGGCAGCGGCGGTCGAGTTTATCCAGTCACAAGAGCAATTGTTCCGCGACTCAGCTGCAAAACCCAAGGAGTCGAACGCTGAAGCCCTGGCGCTAGCCAGTTTCTGTCAGGCGTTACTCAGTTCCAATCGCTTCCTGTATGTCGAGTGAGACAACAAAGGAGATCTATGTTTGAACAATAAGCCCGGTAGGGCTGGCACAACCATTGCCGGGGCTGTAAAGCTCCGGTATCGAACACTCCATTCTGTTCTAGCTCCGACCGGGGCGACACAGCTCTAGAGTCTTCCGGTGTGTCGCCCCTATCGGGGCTTTCGTGCAGAATGCTAATGATTCCGGGGCTTCACAGCCCCGGCAAAGGATGTGGCGGCCCCTTGGGCCTAAGAATGCGGAACTCCATTGCGATAATGTGATCAGCCATGAAACACCAAGTGACATCTTCACGCCGACACTTCCTGGCTCAAAGTGCCATGAGCTTGACGCCGCTCGCGCTGAGTTGGCTCATCGATCGCGACGAGGCTCAGGCCGCGCCGTTTAAGCCGAATCTCGAACAACCGGTTTTCGATCTTGTTCCGAAACCAACTCATAAGCCGCCGCACGCCAAGGCGATGATCTCGCTGTTCATGCAGGGTGGTCCCAGTCAAATCGATCTGTTTGACCCCAAACCGATCTTGAACAAACTCGACGGCCAGAAGTTTCCCGGCACGATCAAGTACGACAACGCGGCCCAAGCCAGCTCGAAGGTGCTGGGATCGCCGTGGCGTTTTGAGCCTCGAGGAGAGTGCTGCACGGAGATTTCGGAGCTGTTACCGAATACTAGCACGATCGCAGACGACATCTGTGTAATCCGCTCGATGCATACGGGGGTCAACAACCACGGCCAATCGATCCATGCCTTGAATACAGGGCGAATTCAGCGGGGGCGTCCCGCACTCGGCAGCTGGTTCACCTATGCACTTGGTGCCGAGACCGATAACTTGCCAGCCTACGTCGCCATGACCGACCCGCAAGGTCTGCCGGTGGAAGGGGTGTTAAATTGGAACAACGGCTGGTTACCTTCCATCTACCAAGGGACCGTCATTCGCCCGCGGGAACCTCGTATCTTGAACCTCGATCCGCCAGTACATTTGCGGGGCGAGGTGCAGAGCAACTACTTGAACTACCTCGCGAGCCTGAACAAGGAACATCTCGAAGCCAATCCCCGCGAGTTGGACCTTGCCGCTCGCATCTCCAACTATGAGTTGGCCGCGCGCATGCAATCCGCGGCTGGTGAAGCGCTCGATATTCAGCAGGAGACCGCCGCGACTCACAAGCTGTACGGAATCGATGAGCCAGAAACGGAGGAGTATGGCACGCGTTGCTTGATCGCGCGCCGACTCGTCGAACGTGGTGTTCGGTTCGTGCAAGTGTTTACGAGGAATCAATACTGGGATCACCACGGCAACATCCGCAACTCGCTACCCGCCGCCTGCCGCAAGACGGACAAACCGGCAGCTGCCTTAGTGAAGGATCTCAAGCAGCGCGGATTACTGGACTCGACCATCGTTCACTGGGGCGGCGAGATGGGACGCTTGCCGGTGATTCAAAACGACGCTGGCCCTGCTAGTGTCGGGCGCGATCACAACACTTATGGCTTCAGCATGTGGGTTGCCGGAGGCGGGTTCCGTCGCGGTGGAACACATGGCGAGACGGACGAGTTCGGGCATCATGCGGTGGTCGACGTCGTGAATCACTTCGACTATCACGCGACCTTAATGCACCTCTTCGGCCTCGATCCAGAACGAGTGGTCTATCGTCACAACTCGCGGGCACAAACATTGCTCGACGGACAGGGCGGCGAGATTGTCAAAGAGCTTTTGCAGCGTGCTTGAGCCTACTCCCTGCACTTCGTTCATAATCGATTCCTCGGAAAACCGTTTACGGCTGGCTCGACGCTGGCGAACTGCTGCCGAAGTGTAGTTACGGCCACGACTTGCAGCTGCCAGCAGTTATTGCCCCGACCGCGCGGTCTTGTTCCGATTTACGCCTTTTGCTACTATCCGCCGCCCACGTTCGTGGGAATTGAGCCGGGGACCAACAACTATCGTTTCGAATGCCCACCATGAGTTGCGCCTGTGGCAAATGCGCGAGTTGTGCGCCTTGGGCACACAAACCACAACACTCCCAATCACGGATGCGAGGGAAGTGATGAAAGCTTGGTTCACGTTCTTTCTGTTATGCACTGCGTCATTACTGACGCCGGTGGAGTTGCAGGCTCAGCCTCCCGTCCTGAACGCTGCGAACGGCGATGTTACGCCTGGTGCCGAGGCTGTGCAGGGCGGCATCGCGCCGCAAAGCGAAGCTTCCGCACCGAACAAACGCGAGCAGGTAGCGGAAGAGTTGCGAGTCGCTCAACGCACGCTCGATTCGGCCAAGCAAACGTCCGAGGAGAACAACGTCAAGCCGCCCGAGCGTCTGCAGCGTGAAGTGGAGTTGCTGAAACAACTCGAAGTCGTGGTCGCTCAGCATGAAGCAGCCAAGTCGGAACATCGCGATCAGCAAACTCGATTGAGCGATCTCGACGCGCAGCTGGCAATCGTCAGCGAATCTGGGCCGCCTGAGGAGAATTCGTCGTCGTTCTTGTTTCTCGATCACCTACGAGACGACCTCGCCACGCGTCAGACACGTACGGCAACCGTCGACGCGGCCCTGGCGGCTGCGACCGAAGCTATCGCCCGCGCTAAACTAGCTCTGGAGGCGAAAGAGCAAGTATTTCGGCGCGCGAAGGAACTCGAACAATCGAATACGAGCGAAGACAAAAAGGCGGAACTGAGCAACGCCACGAAGTTCGCCGAATTGGAAGTTCGCATCGCCACCATTACGGTCGATCTCAAGAAACAGGAAAGTACCAATCAACAATCATCGCAGCTGCTGCATCAACGGCAAATCGAGCTGCTCGAAGAGAAGATCAGGTGGATCGTAAGTAAAGGAGTCGTGTTCTCGGAATCTGACCTCGACGCTCAGCTGATTGAGATTGCCAAGCAAGAAGACGAGTTGCAAAACGACAAGCAAGCTGCCGAGTCGAATCTCGGTTACGCAGAAGGCGAATGGTCGCGAGCCCGGCAACAGCTCGACGCCTCGACCGATAAAGATCCGGAACTTGCCGAACGAGTCGAAGCCAAGGCTCTGGCGCGTCAGCTCTATCAGACACAGATTTCCGTACTCAATTCGCGATTGGAACGGCGGGTTGGAAATCGAAAAATCTGGGAACGACGATTCAAAGTGATCCGCGGGGTGGCGACAACCGAGGAGGTGATCACCTGGTCTGAGGAGGCTCGTGCCAGGCTCAAACAGCTCGACATGGAAAAACCGCTGGAGCAAAACCAAATCGAAGAGGCTCGGCAAGATCTGGCAGGGCTCGATAAGGAATATCAGGCAGCAGGCGAAGACGCTGTGCAGATTCGTCGTTGGATTCAGGAACAACGCGATGCTCTCACCCAACTAATACAGCTTCACGATGCCGGTATTGTCAGTATCGAGGCCAGTCGACGACTTACCGAGAAGCTTATTACCGAGATTGAAGGCGATGTTCAGAAATGGAGTTTCGCCCAGTGGGGAGAAACCGCCCGGCACTATGCGACGAGAGTCTGGAACACGGAGCTAACCAAGGTCGACGATCATCCACTCACGGTCGGTAAGGTGTTGGTCGGTGTGATCCTGGTTTTCTGCGGCTTTGTTCTGGCTCGCATGCTCAGCCGCACCTTGGGCTATCGCTTGCAGCAAGGCCGGATTCACATGAACGAAAGCGGTGCTGCGGCGCTGCAGTCGCTCTCGTTTTACGTGCTGCTGGTCAGTTTTACGCTCACCGCTTTGAAGTTCGTGAACGTTCCGTTGACGATGTTCACCTTTCTTGGCGGTGCGATCGCCATCGGTGTCGGTTTCGGCAGCCAGAACATTCTGAACAACTTCATCAGCGGTTTGATCCTGCTGGCGGAACGTCCAATCAAAGTCGGCGACTTGATTCAGATCGACGATTTATATGGCAACGTAGAACAAATCGGTGCCCGCAGTACCATCATCCGCACGGGCAGCAACTTGGATATCATCGTTCCCAATAGCACGTTCCTCGAAAACAATGTCGTTAACCTGACTCGCGGAGATGACAAGTTGCGGACTCACGTCAAAGTGGGGATCGCTTATGGATCGCCAACTCGGGAAGCCACCAAGCTAATGAAGCATGCCGCAGTCGAGCATGGTCGCATCTTGAACAGTCCCGAACCCTTCGTGTGGTTTACGGAGTTCGGTGACAACTCGTTGAACTTCGAAGTCCACTTCTGGGTGAAGGTGCGAAGTATCTCCGACCGCACTCGGATCGAAAGCGACATCCGCTACCGGATCGATCAACTGTTTCGCGACGCCGGAGTCACGATCGCCTTCCCACAACGGGATATTCATATCGACGCCTCATCGCCAATACCGGTGAGAATGCTGCCGTATGACGAGCGAGATCATCAGACCAACAGACGTGATTCGGAAGCGGCTTAATCGTATTGTTAGTTGAGAGTCGACTCGCACAGGCGATCGAGTGATCGCCAAGTTACGCATTCGAGGGATGATTAGAACGAAATGAAAACTGAAGTGATCCGCATCCTATTCCTGTATTTACTGGCATCGTTGCTCGTCGGTAATCCGTTCACGCAGCCCGCCGCAGCCCAGCAACCTGTCGCGGCCGACAATCAGATTACACCACAGGCGCTGCAACACCTGCACGCGCCCGTCACTTCTGCACCGACGACGCAACCGCCGTTGGAGCAGGTCGCAAACTCCGATGCCGTTCCCACTCACGAAACGCGGACCGGGCTGCAGATTGCACAGGTCGGCTTCGTCGAGGCTGAATCGGCAACGCCGGCTACGATCGCGCAAAGCGATATCGATGCAAAGATTAAAGAAGTCAACGAAGCGACCGACCTCGATGAAGCGACCAAGAAGGAGGCATTGGAGCGGCTGAAGACCGCGACCGAGTGGCTGAAAACGGCCAAGGAGGCCGCTGACAAGCTGCTCCAGTACCAAGGCGAGATCCAATCGATGCCGAACGACTTGGACAAGGTAAAGCAGGCACTCGCGTTGCCGCGCGGAGAGCCACAGTTCAACGTTGGCGTCGATACTACACTGGGCCAGATCGAACAAGCGTCCGCCGAAGCCGACGAACGCTTGAAGCAGGCCAAGGAGCTGCTGGCGAAGAAAGAAGAGACGCTGAAACGCCGCAGCGCGCGAAAAGTCGACCTTCCGAAGCTCATCCCGGAAACCGATAAGGCTTTTGAGGAGACGAAGAAAACGTTGACGACTGCGCGCGACAACAGTTCGCTCGTCGATACGGTGCGACGCTTGGAAACGGAAGCGAAGTTCGGGGCTTTGGAAAAACAGCGGGCAGTTCTTCCGTTGGAGTCGAAGCGGATCGATACGCTGGCCGAACTGGCTCCGCTGGAGCGCGATCTCGCTAAACGAGACGTTGAATTCTTAGAGAAGGAAGCGGCTGGTTGGCTGAAGCTCGTCGCGGATACTCGCAAACGCGACTTAGATCGGCAAGCCGCAGAGGCCCGCCGCCAATTGCACGAGGCGGTCCCGGCACTCAAGAGTCTCGCGGGAAAGAATGCCAAGATCGCTGAGCGGCGCAAGGAACTGGTCGCGTTGATCGAGTCGACGACGAAAGAGGTGCAAGCGGCAACTCAATCGACGGCGACAGTCAAAGCCGACTTCGAGAAGATGGCCGAGAAAGTCACGAAGGCCGGGAACTCGACGACGATCGGATTGCTGCTACGACGCCAACGCGACCAACTGCCCGAATTGGGAGTTTGCCGCGAGCGTTTGCAGTTCGTGAGCACCGAAACACCCGCAATCCATCTGGCCCTGTTGGAATTGCAAGACTATCAAGAGATGCTGGATGATCGTGAGGCCGCCATCTCTGAGGTTATCTCGCGACTTGACGACTCGATCCACAAATACGACGAGTCGTACATTACGCAGATGGTGAGCGAGATGCTGGCGACAACCGCAGAGTTGCTGGGGACGCTGATCCGCGATCACGACGAGTACATCAAGCTGCTAGGCGAATTGGAAGTCTCGCAGCGACAACTGATCGCGGAAACCGAACAGTCACAAGCCTTCATTGATGAACGAGTTCTCTGGATTCGCAGTAGCGAACCAATCGGGGCCACGCACTTTACTCAAGCTTGGAGTGAACTGCAGGATCTTTCGCATCCCGCCGAGTGGGCCGCCGTTTCTGTGGCGATCAAGAATCGAATTGCTCAACGACCGTTGCTGGCCGTCCTGGCCGTTCTCGCGGTCGCGTTAATGATCTTGTGTCGTGACCGCTTTCGGCGGCAGATCGATCGGATTTGTGAAACCGATCCGGAAGAATTGCGCGGACATTTCTTGCCGACGGTCGAGGCTGTCATTGCGGCCGCACTGGCGACGGCGTTTTGGCCCGGCTTGATGTGGCTCGTGGGCTGGCAACTGGAAAACACGAACGGGATGCCCGACCTGGGAACGGCCGTGGGACTGGGCTTGCAGAACGCGGCCTATGCCTTCTGGCTGTGTCGGTTTGCTCGGCAACTATGTCGAAAAGATGGGATCGCAGAGCGGCACTTCGATTGGAATGGACCGAGTGTTGCGATCGCAAGGAGCAACCTTTCCTGGCTGTCGGCGATTGGGATTTCCTGTATCTTCTTTATCTCGACGATTACGGTTTATCGAGATGGCGAGTGGTCATCGTTCCTGGGGCGAGTCGGCTTTCTCGTCGGCATGGCGACCCTCACGATCTTCGCCCATTCAACGCTGCGCGTTCGTAAACACACCTTCCGCGAGTCGTCCAGCAACTCTCCCAACGCGTGGCCGCGTCAAGTGAGGCATACGGTCTACTTCCTGGGCATCGGTATCCCGATTGGTCTCGCGATCCTCACCGCGCTTGGCTACGACTACTCGGCTCAGCATCTTGCGTTACGGCTTCAAGCCACCACGAGCGTCGTATTGGGCGTGATCCTGGCACAAGCGATCGCGCTGCGCTGGCTGGCGGTGCGAAACTTTCGCTTGGAAACAGCCGCCGCGTCCGCCGCGGCCGAGCAAGCTGCCGACGAGGGGGTGAACGCGAGCTCAGAATCAAGCAGCGTTCCCGCGCCCGTAGACGACCATAACGACAAAGAACTCCGTTATTTGCTCCGCTATGCAGTCGTGGCGGCGTTACTGTTTGGCGGCTATTTTGTTTGGTCGGATGTGACACCCGCGCTCGGCATCCTGGACCGCGTTGAACTATCGAGAAAATCGGTGGAGGTCAAAGAGACGGTGACCGAAGCCGATGGCACTTCGAAGGTCATCACGAGTCACGAGGACGTGCGAACCACGCTGAAGCACGCCGTACTAGCTTGCTTACTCTTGGGGTTGGGCTTGCTCGTGGCCAGGACGCTCCCCGCTTTGGTCGACGTACTCGTGCTGGAACGAATGCCGATCGATAAGGGCCAGCGATACGCCGCCGGAATGATGCTGCGTTACGCGCTAACACTCACTACCGTTGTGATGGCGTGTCTGATGATCGGCCTGAGTTGGAGTAGCATCCAGTGGTTGGCCGCGGCGATGACCGTCGGACTCGGCTTTGGTCTGCAAGAGATTTTTGCCAACCTCGTTTCAGGTCTGATCATTCTGTTCGAACGACCGATTCGCGTTGGCGATCTAGTGACGGTGGGCGGCATCTCCGGGCGCGTGACGCGAATGCAGATTCGTGCCACCACAATCACTGGCTTTGACCGCCGCGAACTAATTGTCCCGAACAAGAAATTCATCACCGAGGATGTGATGAATTGGACGTTGACGGACGACGTGAATCGGCTGGTGATCGAAGTGGGCGTGGCCTACGGCAGTGATACGAGAGTTACTCGCGACTTGCTGCTAAAGGTCGCACGTCGCCATCCGTTGGTCCTGGCTGATCCGGAACCGATTGCTACGTTTGACAAGTTCGCGGACAGCGCGCTCAACTTTACCTTGCGGTGCTTCTTGCCCAACCTCGACGATCGGCTGGCGGTCATTCACGATCTGCACACGGAAATCTATCGCGAACTACGTCAAGCGAATATCGCGATCGCCTTCCCGCAGCAGGATCTACACGTCCGCACGTTCGATGTGCCGCTACGCAAGCTCATTCGTGGCGAGCGAGACCAGAAAGACGCTGCCTGATGATCGATCGAAGGAGCTCGCCGCTAACCCCGTCGATCCCAGCTGTAGTTATCCTGCTTGCGAAAACCTCGGAGCCTGATGGTTCCACTGGGCTGAAGCTCCAGGAGTGAGTAACCGTTGCTTTCCTTGCCGGAACCCTCGACCATCGCAACCAGCGTGCAATAGTGAATGCCACCGATGTCTTTCAGGTCGTTCTTGTGGCTGTGCCCTTGGAACACTGCCAAAACATTTCCTGAAGTCTCCAGGACTTGCCTTATCTCGGCGTTGTTCTTGACGCCGTGGTTGTCGTTCACGTCGAGTCGCTGGTGGGCGAAAACGACGACCTTTTTGTTGGTTCCCGCTAGGTCGCTTTTCAACCATTCGATTTCGGCAGCAGGAATGTTGGCATCGGTCCACTTAAAATTCTTGCGTTCATAGGGCGTTCCGTCGCTGCGGAAGCAAGCATCCAAGACGACAAAGTGAAAGCCCTCTCGGTCAAACGAGTAGTAGGACTTGTCCTGTGCTACACCGCCGAGGAACTCTTCTTTCTTGAGCGTGTCCACGCAGTGATTACCCAGTACGTAGTGCCGATCCTCGCAGATTGCCGAGAACTCACGATTGATCGTCGCCAAATATCGCTCTTCCGTCTCGACGGAATCGGCCGCGTCGATCAAGTCTCCTAGTTCGACAAGAAAGGTTAGCTTGTCTTGCTCGAACTGAGAGGCTGCTTCTTCCAGCTTGCTTAGCGTCTCTCGATAGTGACGCGTCCCCGCCGGTGGCTTGTCGGCATAGTGCAGATCTGTGACCAGCCCGACTTTCAGAGCAGTTTCGTTTCCTGCGGCAAAGACAGACGGTGCGTCGATCGTCGAAGCCGCCAAGAGCAACGTGCCGTTCCTGAGAAACGCACGGCGTCCCAGTTTATTGACTGCTTCTGTTTCCATTCGCATGGGAACTCAGGCCCTTTCCGCAACACCGCATCGGCACTATTCGTTGAAATACAGCCTTTAGGCTGAAAAAACACGCTCAAGCGTGGACTCCAACAAATGATTCTACGCTACGGCCGCGACGAAGTCTTCCGTGAGCCGCTCGAACACCTCGCGAGTTACGTTGGCCGCAACGATGGTCCGAACTTGCCCCGAGACGCGTGAAAAGCGACATAGCGTCAACTCGCCTCGAGCAACGACGAGTTCGTAGTATCGAGTTCCATCATCGTCCTTCTGCGGTGGATTGGATCGCATTTGAACGACACAAGCTTCGTTGTCGATTTCAATTGGACTGATGGATTCGAGCAAGTAACTCAACCGCTTGCTGAGTGTATTCGCAATGTCTTTCAGCTGATCGACCTTGGCACCGGCCAGCTTGTCGACCTTGTACGAATAATGTTCAAAGGCGCACGCCAGTTGATCGATCTGTGTAAGCGTGGCCTCGAGCGTGCCATCGCCTAGATCAAGGCGCAACGTAGATGGCCCGATCGCGCCTAGCGAGGCGAGGCGGTTCAGTTCGGTGTGGACTTGGGATTTAATGCTCATGATTTATTCCTTCCCGATCGTGACCAGCTTGTCCGATTTCAACATGGTGTGTTCGGAGCCATCGAAGGACAGAACGCTCACATGGTCATTCAGGACCGTTTCGATATGCGTCGGACGTTTCCACAGCTTGTACAGGTTGGCCAACGTGTCTTTGGCATATTCGAGTTTTAGTTCGACTCCGTTGTACCGGTGTTCCAGAAACAATTCGCCGCGATTCTTATAATTGCCATTTCGTACATAAATGAAGGGGCGACCGACGTTTGTCAAATTGAACAGCAGCTGCTCCTTGACCTGAGCAAACTGACGGCTTTGAATTTCGTAGAAGCCTGACTGTTCGTTGAAGCCGAATGAGAACATCTTGTGTTCGCGACAGAATTCGAGCGTCAGAAATTCGTCGACAAAGGTCAGATCATTGTGGATCCGACGCACCTCGAAGATTTTTTTGCGGCCCAACATCGCCTGCGTGTCCCAATCATGCTTGGCACGCATGTCGTCGCAATCTTCCCAATCCTGGCCGAATTGCCCTTTGTTCCACCGCGCTTCGATGTGGCGAAATAATTCGAGACCAAGCTTGTACGGATTCAGCCGAGTAGGCGAACTGGCGAGTGTCCCGGCGCAGTGATCGCAATAGCAAACCAGATCGGACGGTTCGATGCCGTGTCGCGTCATGATCGTCGAATGCCAATAGGTCGCCCAGCCTTCGTTCATGATCTTCGTCTGTGCTTGCGGAGCAAAGTAATAGGCTTCATCGCGAATGATCGACAGCACGTCCAATTGCCAAGGCAGGAGCGACGCGTTCTCCAACACGAAGAGCATCACATCCTTGAGCGGTTCGCGAGGGAAGCTCTCCTGTTGCGTCTGTAACCGCTGACGCCGACGTTCCGCTTCCTCGGCCAGCGCCTTGGGAGGATTCACGTAGGCATCCATATAACTCTTCGCTTGAAACTTCGGCGGTTCCTCCGGTATTTCGTCGTCTGTGTGGTCACGAAAGTCGTAGTTGCTACGATCGTCCGTCCGTTTGACAAATGGCGAATGGATGTCGATCAGATCTTCGATGCTCAAGCAGGTATCGATGAAGTCCTCGACCTCTTCGACGCCGAATCGATCCATGTATCGGCGGATTCGGTTGCCATGATTCGCCATCTCGTCGATCATGTGCCGATTCGTCTTGCTGAACCAATAGTTGTTCTTGAAGAAGTCGCAGTGGCCATACACGTGTGCCATTACCAGCTTGTGATCGGTAATGCCGTTACTGGCCATCAAGTACGCGTAGCAGGGATCGTTGTTGATCACGAGTTCGTAGATCTTTTGCAGTCCGTAGGCGTAACCCTTCGAGAGCTGTTCGTATTCCATCCCGAATCGCCAGTGTGGATAGCGCGTCGGAAAGCCACCGTAGGCGGCGACGGCGTGTAACTGGTCCGCGTCGACCACTTCGAAGATGGTGGGAAAGAAATCCAGCCCGTAATCGCGGGCGTGAGCTTCCATCTTCTGTTGTATTTCGACCATCTCTGGCGTGAGCGATCGAAAGTGGTGTGTGGTGGACATGGCTATCTCGATTCATTGGACATTGGTCATTCGGGCTTGGTCATTAACGCGCAGCGTGGTCTGAATGACCAAGCCCGAATGACCAATGACCAACGCAATCACTTCCCTTTTCCAAGAAACGTTTTGATCGATTCAAAGATGGCGTCTTTGTCTTCAATTTCCGAGAGGATGACTTTTTCGTGTGTGCGGCCAAAGGTTGCTTCCAACGAGCGAATGTATTCGCCGCTGCCGTAGGGACTCTCAACTTGGCCGTAGCAGAACAAGTTGCTTCGTGGGACGAGCGACTTGGTCAGCAATTCCATCGCTTTGCGACTGTCTTCGCCCCAATTGTCGCCGTCGGAAAACTGAAACAAGTAGATGTTCCATTCCTCCTGTGGGAATGAATCATCGAGCAGTTTTGCACAGACGTTGTAGGCGGAGCTAATGCGCGTTCCGCCGCTTTCTCGCGTGTGATAAAAGGTTTGCTCGTCGACTTCTTTCGCGGCTGCATCGTGAATGATGTAGCGTCGTTCTAGGCCGTCGTACTGGCTACGCAGCCACGTGTCGATCCAAAACGCCTCGGTACGCACGATCGATTTCTGCTCGTCCGTCATCGAGCCTGACACGTCCATCATATAGACGATCACCGCGTTCGATTGTGGCTCGGGAGTTGTCTCCCAAGACCGATAGCGGCGGTCTCCCTTGAACGGGATGACGCGAGGCGAAGCGTGATTGTAGGTGCCTTCGATAACTTGCCGCTTCATCGCTTCAACATAAGTTCGCTTAAAATGCCGAAGTGATTCCGGGCCCACTCGGCGAATGCTGCGATAGCGGGCTTTCTCTTGTTGAATCTTGGCAGTGCCCTTGGGTTCGATGCGAGGTAATTCCAATTCAGAGCCCAGGATCTCGGCCAGTTCCTCCAGCGTCACGTCGACTTCGACGATGTGCTTGCCGGGTTCCGATCCAGCTTGTCCTGTGCCATCGCCTTCACCATCGCCTCGCGCGATGGGTTGGCCTTCCTCCCCATCACCTTGCCCGACGCCTCCGCGCCCATTTTGGCCGTAGCGAAAGTGCGGAATATCGAGTTGCGGTAGCGGGATGCTGACGAGATCGCGTCCCTTGCGACCAATCATCTCGCCATGATTGACGTAGCGGCGTAGATTCTCCCGAATCTTGCCGCGCACAATCTGGCGAAAGCGATTATTGTCACGATCTATTTTGAGAGCCATGGGCAGGTTTCTCTCACCACTTGGTCATTGGTCATTGGTC